>NZ_JAAHGB010000027.1:0-82149 GCF_010672695.1 Okeania sp. SIO1H4 | reverse complement strand
TTGGCATAGGCAATAAAATGATGTATATTTTTATATAAAGAGCCGATAATATTGTCGGTAATTTGAGCAATATTTTGGCGTTGACTTTCTCCTAATAATCCCGCCAAATCCAAGGCGAAATCCCTTTACCAACGCCAACAATCGAAGTATTAACGAAAAGTCAAATTGCCTAAAACCCTTTTCATTTTGCCTGTTGCCTTCTGATAACGACCATTTTTAACGTTAACCTACTTAGTATTTCCATAACTCCTAACTACTCTTGCTGCACTCCGAAATAGTTGATAGTATCTTTGACTAACTTCATCACCCACTTCAGACAATACATCAATGCCAATGCCATTACGACCCTGACTTTTTCCAGAACTATGAATATAACGTCCTTCTCCCAGGTATAATCCTACATGATCTGCCTTTTCACCAGTGCCAAAAAACACTAAGTCTCCGACTATGAGTTGATTATTTAATTGATATTTGTCTAAGGAAATCTTCTGACAAAAAGCTTCCTGTTGATAAGCATCTCTAGGTAACCAAATACCAACAGAAACAAAAGCAGCTTGAATAAGGCCAGAACAATCATAGTTAGGTCCTACTGTACCTCCCCAAAGATAATAATTAGAAGTGTTCATCGCTTTATAGGTAAAAGCAATCACCTCTGGTAATTTCTCTCTAATTTCAGTCTCGCCAAAAATGTGAGGCTGAAAAGGAGTTTGTGTTGGCTGAATTTTATCAATGTCTGTATATCTTAACCACCCTTGATAGTCATCTTCTTGTAACTTGACCAAAATTGCACTGTCGAATTTTTCCTGTAACTGGATAACTTGTAAATTTCGCCCAATTGCTGCTTGAGTTACCAAAATATTGCACTCAGAAGAATCATAGATATTGATATTAGCTTGGCACTGATACTCAACAACATTAGATAATTGCTGGTCGAACACTAAATTTCGCTTGGATAATTTACTGAAGTTATTATAATATTTTATGGATATAAATTACAACCTTAGTTATCAGAATCACTATTATTTAAAGATAGCTTTAATTTTCAATAACTATGGAATAATTAACAGAGAATTTTTCACTCAATCCATATATTATTAAATAAGTATTTTTCTCTTTTCTAAATTTTACCTAATTTTTCTATATGACTTTTTTTGATCGAGATGAACAGTTAAATATTCTGGGTAAAGACATTATAGAGGCAATCAAGATAGAGTTTTCGGAATTAACTTATGAGCAAATTGCGATAACTTGGTTAGTCTACGATTTACCAATGGCAGGAAATATTAAGAATTCTACAGAGTTTTGGCAACAGCAAGTGCGTGGTTGGAGCGATCACGGTGATGAACGAATGTATGCTGCTGGAATAGTCCATTTATTCTATCTTATAGCTATCTATGAGTGGTTAGAGAAAGGAATGGTCAAAACCTCAAAAGAGTTAGAAAGAGCAATTCGAGATATGATCGTTTATTCTAGCAACGATGCTACTGGTCTAGTTGTAGATGTTTTAACTGGAACTACCAGTGGACCTGAAATATCATCAGGACCTTTTCAAACCTGGAAATATCAACGTAACTTTGTCAATCGTTATTTTCAATCTCTGAAGTGGCCTGAGTTAAAATTCATTAATATTAATCAAAAAACATGGTGTGATGGTCCTTATGGTCGAGAAAGGATGTTTCAAGGACTATTGATGGAAAATCGAAATATAGTTACTACTCATAGCACAGCTCGTTTGCTACATAGTATTGTGGGTGGGGTTGCAGTATCTCCTGTCGCCTCACAAAAAATGATGAACTTGTTAAAGAAAAATCCTAGCCAAGATAAATTAAGAGATAGAAGTAAGGAACAATCTATAGGATTTTTGGACGATAGTCTACCTCAGGATACTAAAGTATGGTGCAAAGGAAGCTCGGACAACCAAGTGCGTCATAATTTTGCTTATATTGAGTTACCAAATATTAAGCCATATCTTTTAGTTGTATTTACAGAAGGCAAGAACCTTAGTCAAAATGAAAAGATAATGCCTTATATTTCCCAAAGGTTTGTAGAGGCAATGAAAAAATTACAATAAAAGAACAAAAATATTTTTTCTCTTATGTTTTATGTCTTTAATTTATTTAATTTAACTATATTTATAACGGAGAAGGAGGGATTCGAACCCTCGGTACGGGGTTCTCCCGTACAACTCATTAGCAGTGAGCCGCTTTCGACCACTCAGCCACCTCTCCAATAATAATAATTATCTACTTTTTTGACATTCTGCCAACTTTGCCCTTAGGCGACAGCACAGCATTCCTAACCATGGCTGATTAGGGCTTTCTGATTTTAACTTATCTGCCTCCAAGGTCGAGGCTTTTTCCGGTCTTACGGTCAATCAACAGTAAGTCCCTAATTCGACATATCCCCTAGACAATACTAGGTAACCAGCCTTATTTTATTTACCATAGCACACTATTGAGAAAACCGCAACATTGATTTATTTTTCCATAAGACACTCCCTTGTCAGGAGAGCGCGGGCCTTCAAGCAACGTTGAGATAACAGATATTTGTTGGTTATGGCAGGACTATTATAGAAGTTATATTTCCCAAAGTAAAGATTAGGTAAAAATAAAGGATTACCTGAACTCTCGAACAACTATTCCTAGTTACTTAATCTTGATATCTTTTACTTCTAGCTTAGAGTTTGTTGCCACAATCCTCAGTAAACAAATTCATAGATATAAACTTTTCGGCTCCCTAGAGTTATATGGTTACTAACTCTGGAATGAGTTTTAAACGCTTTTGTTTCCCATAATTTAGTAGAAGCTTAGTTAAAGATAGCTGACTTTCACCATTAATATGAGCGCAGTACATATTTCACACAAATTATCATAGCACAATAATTATTAGTCTGGATGCTTCCGACTCATTTTGTTTTAATCCCGGTACTGAATTAGAAATTAGATACCGGTACTTTGAGAATTTATTAAGTTCAAAAAAGCTTAAGGCGAATATAATTAGATTTTGTTCCTGATCAGTTCATAATTCAATCATATTAATAGTACAAAAACACAAATACTATCAAGTAGCTTTAAATAAATTGGCAAATAATACCAAGTCCAATTTTCGACTTCTCCCTGCTCTAAACAGACAAGGATTCTCAGCGGATGCTACGCAATGGGATCAATAAACATTGCTCGCTTTTTCTTAACTATCACCCAGAGATTTATCCGGGTGGGACTAGTCAAAATGCCCCTAGACACTCACTTGTATTGACATTAACTCATATAGATTGTGCTTACTTTTTGTTAGCAGCTTTCAGGAGTTTCTATAACTATACCAAAATCTTACACTCCCTGTCCTGCCATTGCTTGCAGTGATATAGTCATACTGCCGTTGAATGTATCAACCGTTGTTTCTTAAATGCCGGGATTTATCTATACTAGGACAGTTCCAGATGCAGATGAACTTCTTTACTCACACTTTAATTCTATCACTTCGGCCGGATAAATATCGCACCGTCATTTTCATCCCCTACCTAAAGACTAGGAACTTTCAACCTTTTTCTGTGTAAAGCTAATCTTAGATCTTAATATGATATAAAAAAACTGAATCTGTAGAAGTTATTCAAAGCAAAAGTTAACTTGTAACTACAGAATTTATTTATAGAATTTCAAATTAATCGACAAATTGGGGAATTGACAATAGCTCATACTATGTTAAAATTCTGGAGGTTCATATAGATTGAGCCAAAAAATATCTGTAATATTTAGACAAAATCATATATAGTCTTAAAGATGCAAAAATATACCAAACAGTACATAATTATAACTTTCTAAAAAATGTATCTGTTGCAGCAGAAAAAAACCTGGCCTAGTTCATAAAACATGAATTATAACATTAGGTAGTGGTGTAGTCATGGGGAACAATGGTTATGCTTGTGATGTCTTAATTCACAAGGGCTAAATTGTCCCTAGAAATGAAAATATAGGTTGACAAAAACGGTTATCTATACAGAATCTAAAATTAGCTCTTTGAGCTAATCAAACATAAATCAGTAATAGTAAATACTAAAAAACGAGGTAAGCAAGTGACTCAAGTAGTAATTCCACCAGGTACCGAAACAGATCCAGTAACCGATGTAAGTACTGGCATCGCCGATGGAGGTCGTGTCCGAGTATATACACCATTTCCCGATCGTGGAGTTGGGACATCTGGTGCAGACCAAATTTCAGCTTTAGCTGGTGATGATATAGTAGCATCTGGCGGTGGCAATGATGTAGTGGCATTAGGAGAAGGTGAAGATACTGGCGTTGGTGGTACTGGCAATGACTCAATCCAAGGAAACCGAGGAAATGACTCTATACAAGGAGGGGATGGAGATGATTGCCTGAGAGGTGGTAGAGATAATGATACCTTAGAAGGTGGTGAAGGAGAAGACATTATCTTTAGCGATCGCGGAGACGATGTAGCACGAGGTGGATCGGGAGATGATGATATCAGAGGTAATCAGGGCAATGATTTCCTAGAGGGTAATGAGGGCAATGATATTATCGATGGAGGTAAAGGTAACGATACTCTTGATGGTGGTGCTGGAGATGACTTCATATCAGGAGCTAGGGATAACGATATTTTAACCGGTGGCGCTGGAGCTGATGATTTCTTCTTCTGGTACAATTCAAATGGTAGTTATGGAGTTGACACTCTAACAGACTTTAATAGAGGTGAAGGAGATAAGATAGTTCTCGCTGCTAGTCCATTCATTCCTGAAAATGCCAGATTTAATGCTTTAACAGGTACGCCAAATGGCGACCCACTGCCAGCAGACCAGTTTGCAGTGATTGAGAATTTCAACCCTGTAGTTGATGGAGCAAGTTCTGCAGCAATTGTATATGACCCTACTAATGGTTTAGTCTACTATAACCCAACAGGATCAGTGGGTGATGAAAATCAATTTGCCAAGGTTGATGAGACTGTATATGATGCGAATAACCCATTACAAAACACTGACTTTGAAATCTTCTAAGTCTGGTTAATATATAGATGCGGTTTAACATATCGGTATAACCCTAGAATGAGAATTCTGACTCCCCTCTAAAATTAGGTTAGGGGGGATAAATTTTTAGTGAATTGGACTGATGCAACTTGTGTTGGTCTTTCCACCCCAGATAGTTTAAATATTCAGAACTATCAACTATTAATAATTAAAGCAATGGGTAGAGGTTCTCGCCAAATGGTTAAGTTAGTTGAAGAAGGAGACAGGAGACAGGAGACAGGAGACAGGAGACAGGAGGAAAATTACATGGGGATTCTCACCCCAAGTAATTTTGAACACCGTGTAGACGGTGGGGTATTAAACCCACAAAGAAAATGATAAATATTTTTTTCCTAGAACTGCACCTAAGTTCAGACAGAAATCATTCTATGGTTTTCAAACTGGCGATCTTGTGAAAGCAGTTGTGACTAAAAGCAACAAGATTGGTACTTATTCTAGTAGAGTTGCAGTCAGAAAAACTGGCAGTTTCAATATTAAAACTAAGACTGAAACTGTACAAGGAATTGGTTATAAATATTGTCAACACTTGCACAAATCAGATGGGTACACTTATAGATTTGGCGAATTAATCAAACAGAAAACTACTAACCTTTTCAATAAAATAATTGATATTTCACCTAGTCCAGTTCAGTTAAATATATTTGATACTTCTGAGTTAAGCATATCAGAGGTACAACCGAAAGAAAAAAAATCCAGGAAGAAGTTTAGCGGTACTAATGGAGAACAGCTAAATTTGTTCTAAGTAAACGGAGGAAAGTCATTTATTTGCTGGTTGTTTTCCTCCCGGCACTAAATCAAAGATTATAGTGCATATCTCCAGCAACTATTTGAGATGATTAACTATTAGGCTAAGGATGGGAATAGAAGAATATCTCAGATTAGCAAAACTCTACTTGAGCGAAGGTAAATTAAGTCAAGCTATAGCAACCTGTCAAGAAGTTTTAAAATTACAATCAAATTCTGAGGATGCCTACAGAATATTAGGGGAAATTTATCAAGTTCAAGGCGATTTTCAGGCAGCTATGTATTCTTATACAAAAGCTTTGGAGATTAAGCCAGAATATGCGGAAGTTCATGCTTTTCTTGGTCAATTATATAGTCAGAAAAAGTGGTTGATTGAAGCAGCAAGTCAATATCAACAAGGGATTAATTTAGGGTTAAAATGGCCAGAAGTGTATTATAATCTGGGTAATATAAAGCATCAATTTGGTTATTTAGAAGCTGCTATAGAATGTTATGAAATAGCTATTATTCTGAAGCCGAATTATATTAAGGCTTATTTTAGTTTGGGTATTGTTTTTGAGTTGCAAAGAAATTATCAAGCAGCAGTTGATATTTATCGAAAAATTATCGCACTCAAGCCTAATTCTGTAGAAGCTTATAATAATTTAGGTGGTGTTTTAGCGGATTTGAATAGAACGGAAGAAGCTGTTGAAGTTTATCGGCAGGGGTTAGGTTTAAAACCAAACTCAGCAGATTTATATAATAATATTGGTCATGCTTTATCAACAGAAAATCCGGCACAAGCGATCGCTGCTTATGGTCGTGCTATAGAGTTAAATCCTACTTTTATTAAGGCGCATTATAATTTGGGTAAAGTATTACAAGTTATTGGGGAGCATGAGTGGGCAGTAAAATGTTTTCAAGCAGTTATTCAACTAAAGTCAGAAGAAGATAATGTATTAGCTTATAGTGATTGTGCTTTTTCTTTGATGGGTATAGGGAGGTTTAAGGCTGCTTTTCTTTATTTACAAAAGGCGATTATTAATCATCAATTTGTGGATGGTTTTTGTCGGTTATGGGAGGCGAAGTTGGAGAATGCGGAGGAGATAGTATCTGATGAATTGTATTTGACAAAGGTAGCTGGTTTAAATTTTGTTAAGGAGCTGCAAAAATTAGATAGTTATTCAGAAAGTTTTCAGCAGCAGTATCGGAAAACATCTGAATATTTGCTCGAATATTATGTTCATTTTGGCAATGTTTTGATGGAAAACGAGTCTTATGCTAGTGCAGAGATGTTTTATCAAAAAGCTTTACAAGTTCAGGCAAATTTACCAGAGATTTATTGTTTATTAGGGAATTGTTTAGTTAAACAAAAACGGTTAAATCCAGCAATTATTAGTTATCGGGTAGCTATCCAAATATTATTAAGTGAAAATAGAGTTTCTGAGACGATAAGTATTTATTTTGATTTGGGAAAGGTTCTGGAAAAGCAACAGCGATGGGAGCAAGCGATAGATTGTTACAGTAAAATTTTATCTAAAAAAACAATAATATTAGATTCGCAGATATTCAACAATAATCTTCAGCCTTATCAACAATTAGAAGGATTATATTTATCTACAAAAGATTGGATCGATCAATTAGATACTAACAATGTTCGGCCAAGATATATAGAAGTAAAATTAGAAAAATCCACAACAGAAGATATAGAAGAAATTACTAAACCTTCAATTCAGGAATTAAGCTCTAAAAATAAGCAGAAAAATTTAGAATGTCATGGGTTAAATTGTAGTAAATGTTTATGGGAAATTTATCAGTATTTTGAAGTCAAATACCTCGCCCCAGCAGTTTATAGTCTCAATGGTAGAAGTGGGTTTAGCCAAGATACGGATTTTTTGAGTCAGAGTTTAGGGAAAAAAAGCTCTTTCCTCAAGCAAGCAAAAAAAGGGGATATACCCTCCTTGACAAAAGACTCAAAAAATAGTTTGTCGAATTTTCCTCACTTTCTGAAAATTTCCCAGACTCCCAATTTCGTCACAATAGTACCAGAGGGAAGAACTTGGGTTATGCCCAAGAAAAATTACTGGAGACTATGTTACGCGATCGCCATTATGACTCCAGACAACTATTTACTGGCAGATATTTCTAGGGAGTATCCATCCCCATTACCAGGATGTACCAACCATGACCCAAGTAAACATCGAATATTTGGTTTAGAAGAACTTCCATCTCTAGAGAAAATTCATGGTAAAGTGGCAGTATTATCAGTACTGTCGGGAAATGTGTATTTTCACTGGATAGTAGACCTGTTACCCAGAATAGAAATATTACGTCGGGGTATAAATTTAGAAGATATAGATTGGTTTTTGGTTAATGATTATCAACAACCTTTTCAACAGGAGACCTTAAAAATTCTTGGCATTCCCGAAGAGAAAATTCTGGCAAGCGATCGCCATCCCTACATTCAAGCAGAAGAATTAGTCGTCCCTTCATATCCTAGTTATTTAGGATGGTTACAACCGTGGGGAGTAAAATTTTTGAGGGAAGCATTTCTCGAAGAAAGAATTATTAAGAAGTCAGGGTTGCCAGAAAGAATATACATAAGTAGGAGTAATGCTAGGTATCGTCGAGTAATGAATGAACCAGAGGTAGTAGAGATATTAAGCAAATTTGGTTTTACCTGTATTACTCCAGAGTCTATGTCCCTAGAAAGTCAAATTGCTACCTTTGCTCATGCGAAAATTATAGTTGCTCCTCATGGAAGTGGTTTGACAAATATAGTATTCTGTAATCCAGAGACCAAAGTTATTGAACTTTTCTCGCCCAACTATCTCAGATATTACTATTGGCATATTAGCCAATTATTAGGACTTGAACATTACTTTTTAGTAGGTGAAGCATTTAGTTGTTATCCTATTAGAAATTTAATGTATGAAAGTTCCCTTGTAGAAGATATTTTGGTGAACTTAGGGTCACTCAATTTAATGCTTCAAGCTGTAGGTATTATACCAATTTGATAGATATTTGCTACAAATAAATAGGTTATTTTTTAGGAGTCAGGAGTCAGGAGTCAGGAGTCAGGAGTTAGTTTGCACAAAGAAAGAAAGAATTTGAATAGCATGAATTTTTCAATTCATATTCAATAGAACATCCGTATAACCAGATTTTATATTAGACTGAAAAGTTGGCACTTTTTTCAAACTCAAAAGATACTGGCCTTTATATGTCAATGCTTTGAGAATTAATCAGCAAGTCCTAATTAATACTAAAAAATAGCATAAAAACCATTCATTCCTACTCCTGATATCATGTCCGCTGGGGCGCGTTTGTGTAAAACCAAAAGTGAATATCTACAGGAAATTTAAGTTTTTTCAAGCTTTTAAGCCTTCTTCCCTCTTCCTTCTTCCTTCTTCCTTACCTTCGCGCTTACAATACCGATGCTACCGGACATGATATGACTTCTGACTCCTATTTAATAACTAGCCCCTCATAACGTGATATTATACAATTTATCTATGAAGTTACCCTGAATAAAAGATGATAACGATTGGTAAAATAAGACTGTAAAAAAAATTATTAAGTTCATCATTACAAAGAGATAGTGTTAGGTAAAGTCTTGTTACCTACAACTAATCGTCTATTCCATAAAACTAACACCTACGGAGCATAATGACAAAAAAATTAGGTCTCAAGTCTACCCTTTTAAGGAGATAAAAAGCGGTCGAGAAATGGCGAGATTTCCTCGCAATATCTAATCAACCAAGAGAAAAGAGAATTCCGTATTTTCTTGCCTCACTATTACAGGAGGTACTGATAACTGATAACTGAAGTTACGAGGGTCAAAAATAAAGGAATAAAAATAGAAACTATTGCCCGCTTTTCAATTAAATTTTGAGTCAAGCCGAAAATTAACTTAATTCATAGTAGCAAAAAAAAGAGATAAAATGTCATCAACAAATCCTCCAGAAAGCGCAGCAGAAAAATTCCACCAAAAAGCAGAAGCTTATGTAGCCGAAAAAAAATTTGATGAGGCGATCGCTTCTTGTGAATTAGCTATAAAAATAGAAGAAAATTATGCTCCACCCTACAAAACTTTAGGTAATATTTGGCAAGTAAAAGGAAAATTAGAAGCAGCAGAAAATTACTATAAAAAAGCGTTAGAAATTAAATCATATTGGCCGGAAGTATATGCTAATCTCGGCAGTTTATATGCCATGCAGCAAAAATGGCAAGAGGCAATATCCTATTATCAAAAAGCTGTAAATTTGAAGCCAGATTTTGCCGGAGTTTATCGCAATATGGCAAAAGTATGGTTATGTTTGGGTAACGAAAAATCTGCTACATATTGTCAATACAAAGCATTTTCCCTAGAACCTGAAAAAGCTACCCTAGAAGAAATTCTTAATTTAGGTAAAAATCTACAGCAACAGGGTGGTTTAAATGAGGCAATATCTTGTTACCGAATTGCTATTAGATTAAATACTAACTCTGTAGAAGCTTATCAAAATTTAGGAGAAGCTTTAAAAAAGCAGGGGAATTTAGATGAAGCGACAGTTTGTTTGCGCAAAGCTATCGAACTTAGAGCAACTAATACCAATACAAAAGTAGAAACTTCAACAGATATTAGAGCTAGTGAATATAATTTAATTTCTAGTAAAGAATTAGAACCACAAGATACTTTAGTTGGCAGTTTAAATAATCATCAAGCAAATGCTAATGATACCCTTGCGGCAGCAGAACAGACAAATAATATTTCACCTCAACCAAGTGTGACTACCATTAATACTGAAGATATAGAAACTTATATGATGGTGGCAGAGACTTATGTGAATCAGAAAAAATGGCAACAAGCAATTACTTTAAGTCAGAAAATTATTTCAATTAAACCAGAACCCAAAGCTTATAAAATAATCGGTAATTCTCTACAAGCTATGGGTAAATTACAACCAGCATTAGATTGGTACAAAAAAGCATTAGAAATTAAACCAGATTTTGTAGAAGTTCATGCAAATTTAGGAACTATATTTGCTCAACAACAACAGTGGGAACAAGCAATACAATATTATCGCAGAGCAATTGCAATTAAACCAGAATTTGCTGGAGCATATCGTAATTTAGCGAAAGTTTATACTCAGCTTAATCAGTCAGCAGCAGCAGCAGAATGTTTATTTCAAGTATTAAGATTAGAACCAGAAAAAGCCACAGCAGAAGAATTTTTATTTACCGGAAATACTCTGAATGAAAATGGTAAATTAGAACAGGCGATCGCTTGTTATCAAGGAGCAATTCAGTTAAAGCCACAATTAGTAGAAGCTAGTTATAAATTAGGAGAAATTTTAATTCAAAACGAGCAGTGGGAAGAAGCAGTTGCTTGTTATCAAAGAGTCATATCTGCCAATCCAAATAATGTAGAACCTTACGAAAAATTAGCAGATGCTTTATTAAATCAAGGACAGCTAGAGTCAGCTTTAGAAAATTATCAAAAAGCCAAACAGCTAGAACCAAATAAAATAGAAATCAAGGAAAAAATTGGAGAAATTTATTATAGATATGGAGAATATTTCCAAGAACAAGGAAAAGTAGAAGAGGCAATCAAAGCTTACAGTCAAGCAACGGAAAATTATCCAGAATTTGATATTCCCTATGGAAAATTAGGGGAAATTTTCTCACAGCAGGAAAAATGGTCAGAAGCTGCCAAAGTATATAAAAAAGCAAGTGAAATAAAATCAGATAATTCTTGGTATCACAATAGTTTAGGAGAAGCTCTCAAGAAATTAGAAAAATGGTCAGAAGCTGTTGTACCTTATCGTCGAGCAATAGAATTAAATCCTGACTTTTCTTGGTCTCATAATAACTTAGGAGACTGTCTATTAAAACTAGAAAAATGGTCAGAAGCTGTTGTACCTTATCGTAAAGCAATAGAACTAAATCCTGACTTTTCTTGGTCTTATATTAACTTAGGAAAAGCTTTGTGGTCAGCCGGAAATTGGCAAGAAGCAATAGACCCATATCGTCGCGCCATAGAATTAAAAGCAGACCTACCAGAAGCTTATCAAAAATTAGGAGATGCCCTGAAAAAACGGGCTCAATTAGATTTAGATGAAGCCATAAGATGGTACGAAAAAGCCATAGAAAATAACCCAGAAAATGAACAGCTTTATCATAAAGCATTAGAAATCAAACCAGAAGACCACAAACTTTATTTACAACTAGGCAATACATTAGTAAAAAAAGGGAAAACTCATGGAGCGATCGCCTTTTATCAGTTAGGTTTACAAATTAATCCAGATGACCCTGAAATTCAAGCTCAGTTAGAAAATATATTACCTAAGAAAAAAGTTTTAAGGGAACAGGAAATAGGAAACAAGCAACAGGAAAATGTCGCTCTTTTGAAAAGGGAAAAGGAAATAGTAAGTAATGAACAAGCAAGTGTTATTTTTCCCTCAAATTCTCCTGTAGTTGAAAGAGAAGATATCTATCAATTATGGCTCAAAGCCAACTTACCTAGTTCAGAAAAACTAAAGAAGATGTCGGAAAATTTAGACACCTTTCGATATCAACCATTAATTAGTATTATCTTGCCAGAAAAAACAACATATCCAGAGTGCCAAGAGACAATTGAATCAGTTATAAATCAAGTTTATCCAAACTGGGAAATCTGTTATATTGCCGATAAACTTCCACAAAATCTAGAAACAGATAACAGAGTCAAATTAGTCTTAAAAGATGAAAGTGGAGATATTGCCACAAACTTAAATACGGCCTTAGCATTAACAACAGGAGATTTTGTTACCCTGTTAAATTCTGATGATATTTTAACCCCAGACGCCCTCTATGAAATGGCGCTATTTCTGAATAAACATCCAGAAGCAGATATGGTTTATTCAGACGAAGATAAATTAACAAAAGAAGGGAAATTAACTCAACCATACTTTAAACCAGATTGGTGTCCAGACTCATTTTTATCTCGAATGTACACTGGTCATCTATGTATATATCGCCGAGAATTACTAGAAAAATTGAACGGTTTTCGAGCAGGATATGAAAATAATTATGAATATGATTTAATTCTGCGCTTAAGCGAAAAAAGTCAAAAAATATTCCACATTCCCAAAATACTTTATCACAACAGAATTTCCGAAAATGGAGTAGCAATAAATCAGATAATTTCAGTAGAAACAGCCAAAAAAGCATTAACAGAAGCATTAGAAAGACGAGGAGAAAAAGGAACAATTTATAATCTGCCTCAACATCCTGGTTTCTATCAAATTCGTTATCAAATTCCAGAGAAAAAGCTAGTCAGTATTATCATTCCCACCAGAAACTTAGGAGACATTTTAGATAGATGCCTAGAGTCAATCTTTAGCAAAACAACTTACCCAAATTACGAAGTAATCTTGATTGATAATGGCAGCAACGAACCAGAAACAAAAGCTATTATCGAAGCGTGGAAAAATCAAGAACCACAACGTTTCAAATGTTATAAACATGATATTCCTTTTAATTTTTCAAAGCTCAATAATTTCGCCACAGAAAAAGCAGAAGGTGATTATTTACTATTCTTAAATAATGACACAGAAGTAAAAACTCCTGACTGGTTAGAAGCAATGGTCGAACAAGCACAAAGAAAAAAAATAGGAGCAGTCGGTACTTTATTATTATACCCAGACAATACAATTCAACACGCCGGAGTAGTATTAGGAATGCGGAGCGTAGCAGACCATAGTCATCGAGGTTTTTCTCCTACTGATAGTGGATACAATGGTCAAATTATTTGTGTGAATAATTATTCTGCCGTAACTGCCGCTTGTTTAATGTGTCGGCGAGAAGTATTTGAAGAAATGGGTGGGTTTGATGAAGAATTAGCTGTAGCATTTAACGACGTAGATTTATGTTTGAAAATGATAGATAAAGGTTATCGAAATATTTATGTACCTCACGCTGTTTTGTATCACCATGAATCGAAAAGTCGGGGAGTAGAAAATACAGGAGAAAAACAATTACGTTTCCAACAAGAAATTCAAAAGATGAAGCAAAGATGGAAACATTTAATAGATAAAGACCCTTGTTATAACCCTCATCTAACTCGACAACAAGAAGACTTCAGTCTAAGGATTAAAACAAATGTCGAAGTTAGTGTTTCTTTATATGAAAAAGATCCAGAAATAGTAGAATGTTCTATAGATGTACCAAAACCAGGAGTAGAAAAAGATATTAGTTCCATTTGTATTGGAGGATGGGTAGTAGGAAAAACATCTCCTCCAGTTACAGTAGAATTAATTGTAGCGGGCAAAATAATCAAAGAAATTCCTGCTAATTTACATCGTCCAGACGTAGGAGAAATTCATCCAGAAATTCCAGAGGCTAAATATTGTGGTTTTTGGGGAGAATTAGAAGTACTTGAATTTGCGCCAGAGATGAAAATCTCCTTAGAAGTTATTCTCCAAGATGGTTCTCATGTGCGACTGGGAATGGTGAATTTGAAATGTCCTAGTTTGATTTAAAAGGAAGAAGGAAGAGGGAAGAAGGAAAAATAATCAAGATATTTGTCTCAAATCAATGAGTATTTCCTATTCCCTCTTTTAAGAAAAATTCTTCATCCATAAATTATCAATTAATTCTCCCTATTCCCTGATTTGGTGGAGATGTCTAATTTAAAACGGTAATTTTAACTGAATTGGAAGAAGGAAGAAGGAAGAAGGAAGAGGGAAGAAGGAAAAATAATCAAGATATTTGTCTCAAATCAATGAGTATTTCCTATTCCCTCTTTTAAGAAAAATTCTTCATCCATAAATTATCAATTAATTCTCCCTATTCCCTGATTTGGTGGAGATGTCTAATTTAAAACGGTAATTTTAACTGAATTGGAAAATTATTATCCTCACTTTTGCTATCAACTTTCCCTCTGTAGTTTTGATGATTATCCCTACTAGAGAACTGCCAAGGAATAGGATTAATTTCTGCACCTGTTAAAACTTTAATGATGTAGCAACCAAATGCTTTTGCTAGAAGTGGTGGTACAGCATTACAAATTTGTGTATAGTTTTCAATTGTTGTACCCTTAAAAATAAAGTAATCAGGAAAAGATTGAATACGAGCGCATTCTCTAGGAGATAAAAATCTATTTTCTTCAGGATGAATAGAAGTCATTCCTCTTGTCCAATAAACAGTATAAGAAGGTATATGCTTTTTTGCCCTTCTATATCCTCCACAATAAGTTACTTTATTCTCTTCATACTTATCTATAAATACTTTCATTCCTTCTCCCATAGGAACAGAACTAATTTTTTCTAAAACTCTTTGACTATGATTTTGAGTTGTGTGGTTTTCTACATTTTTACTCCCTTCTCTCGACCAAACTTGATATGCAAATTCAGCCAATTTATCATAATCAAAAATCCCTACTTTTTCCCCAATTCCTACTTGAGGTAGATCGGATATTGCTTGCCAAATAGTAATTGCTTTTTCTGTACCTAAAACCTCTCCAAATTCTGAATGAGTTGCCTGTGGTTTTTCCGGAATTTACTATCTAACCTTAGAAGTATAAAAAAGAAATAAGTCACTGAATTTCAGGATAATTTTTCCTATGACTATTAAAACAAACCTAAATAAAATTATTAGCCTTAGTTTAGTTGCTTTAACTGCTACTTCTTTGTCATTTGCAACTATAATTCCCACGAAAGTTGCTTTTGCAGAACCAATACGGCAAAAAAGTGTAAGTCCAGATGTAATCAACGAAGGGATGAATGGAGTATGGAATTTGCAATGGAGAGTAAATGGATGGTTACACAGGGGACGTTTAAGAATGGATGGAAATTTCGGAACTATGATTGTCAATGTCACTGGGCCAAATGGTAGAAAAGTTTATGCCGAACAACAAATGAATATGGTTCCAGATGCTAATGGTTATACTCTTCAGGGTAGTAGACCTACTTATCCTGGTAGTAATGCGATCAACCGTGCTTATCAACCTGATACTTTTTATGTTGAGTCAGGTCGTCGTGGTAATTGGCAAATGAGGAATTGTTCTGATTATTCTGGTTGTATTCCAGTGAGAATGACAAGAATTGATAGATAAATTAAGTCTAGCTATTTTAGGGGTAGGTTGAGTGAATATAATTTTCTGATTTTTCCAGAATTTACCTAAAAAAAACCTACCCATCATATGTGATATTAAATTTGTCTAATTACCAATTAGATCATGTCCGGATAATAGCGTGATCAAAAACTTTCTTCTCCTCTCCCTTTTTCTTCCCTCCTGACTCCTGATCTAAAATCCGGTTATACATTGATCGCACTTTCTACTTCCATTCAATGCAGACATAAAATGCCGGAATTTCCCCAGATAATTCGCACTTTTATCCTTTCTTTCTCCTGACCCCTAACTCCTGACACCTCCCTCGTTATTTATAACTATTCAACCTGACATAATATTACTCATTAATTGAGCCATCAGGCATAATTGTTCCTCTCAGAATTACTCCATTTAAATCTACATCAGTAATAATTGCACCTTCCAAATTAGCATTACTTAAATTAGTTTCTTGTTTAT
Source organism: Okeania sp. SIO1H4 (assembly GCF_010672695.1). Classification (NCBI taxonomy): domain Bacteria; kingdom Bacillati; phylum Cyanobacteriota; class Cyanophyceae; order Oscillatoriales; family Microcoleaceae; genus Okeania; species Okeania sp. SIO1H4. The sequence continues at coordinate 65,839 of NZ_JAAHGB010000027.1, read as the reverse complement.
AACCCCGGAAAGAGAAACTATGAAAATCTGTTCCACTCAAATTAGTATCAGCAAGATTGGCATATTCTAAGTTAGTACCACGGAGAATAGCATTGCTTAAATTAGCTCCTTCTAGACTTGCTCCCCACAGTCTTGCTTCTGATAAATTAGCATTCACTAAATTAGCATTACTTAAATTTGCTAAAGTTAGATCAACTTCCAACAAACGAGTGTTACTTAAGTTTGAATTTGTTAAATTAGCTCTATTAATATCTGCTCTATTTGACATCCTCCCGACGCTGCACTTGCGTGACAGCGCGGGATTCCCTAACATCACTGATAGGGGCTTTCTGCTTCATAGCACCTGCCTCCGAGGCCGAACCTCTTTTCGGTCTTACGGTCGCTCCACAGACTGACACTGCTAGTCCAGCAGCCTTATTTTATTGAGTATAGCATACTATTGTAAGAACCGCAAGATTGATTGGTTTTCATCCCGACGCTCTCCCGAAGGGAGAGCGCGGGTCTTCAACCAACGTTGAGATAAATTAGCTCCTGTTAAATTAGCTCCTGTTAAATTAGCTCCCGAAAAGTCAGCACCATTCAAATCTGCACCCTGAAAATTTACACCAGTTAAATTAGCACCCGAAAGATTTGCATTGTTTAAATTAGTTTCATGTAAATCTATCTCACTTAAATCGCACTGTTTCCATAAAAATGATACGCACCAATTATCTTGTAGTAGATGATTAATATCTTCAGAATTAGCTGCTATAACTGGTGCGGATAAACTAAAATAAATTAAAGAAATGACTAAGGTAATAGCGGCTAAAAATTTCATCATATCTCGTTATTTTGATTGAACTTAAATTACATTTTTTTGAACCTCTGAAAGTAGAAAATACCAGAACAGGAAAAAATTATCAATTTGTTCGATCAACTATACTTGGTATGTATAGGAGACAATAGGGAACAGTGGTGCAACCCAGCGTCGGCGGCAAACGCACCTGGTAGCGCACTAGGCGTGATGGAATATTGGAAAAGCATTTTCCTGGGTAAGGTTCATCATCAGTCTATGTCCTAATCAACTTGTTCCTTGCTATAGTGCCATTACTGTATTTGACTTATGAAACAGCTCAAACAACAGAATATAAATAATCAAACTTCTTCCTTCTACTATAAAAAAGAAACTTTATTCAAAATCAATACAATATAAAATTCGCTAGTACAACTTTAAAACATAATCATAATATGTAAAAATTGTCTAGCGAACTAAATAACTCTTTTAATTTTACCATTCCTTAACCAAGACGGAGAGCATAATCATCAGCACTTACTGCAACAATGTTATTTTCAACTTCTTCTATGGAAGTATCTGAAACTACTCCTAATATAAATCCACTGTCAGACAGTCTAATTACTGTGTCATCATCGAATAATTCATAAGTTAATCCTTCAGAAGGAATGAAATTAGCAATCACGACAATTTGATCGTTATCTGCGACATTAAAATCAGTAATCAAGTCAGCTTGGTCTATTTCATCTATGCCATCAACAATATCAGCTCGCAGAATAAAGCTATCTGCACCCAAACCACCAGTCAGGATATCAGCACCATGATCCCCAATGATAATATCATCTCCTTTGCCACCTATTAATATATCAACACCTTTTCCACCTCTGACAAAGTCTTGACCGTCACGACCGCTAACTATATCATTACCTTCGTTTCCACTAAGGATATCTGTACCATTACCACCAGATATTTCATCGTCACCTGCCAAACCCATAATTGCAAAAGAGGAATCAGTATCAACGTCGCTTATTTCGAGAACATCAATAACATCATCACTCTCTGTTCCGATGATGGTTGTGAAAGAAGAATCAACAACATCTATATCTAGGATGCTCTCACTGTCATCATTTTCAGCTACCTCAGTTGCTTCTTCTGAGTCTTCATCTTCATCAACAGCGCTAGCTATTTCATCACCCTCATTATCATCTTCACTGTCTGAATTTTCTTCTGCTTCTTCTTCCTCTTCTTCCCCTTCTTCTTCTCCTTCAACTTCTTCATCAACAGTTTGCGTAATTTGACTGGAAAGGATATCGTTGTCTATTGTAGATGCCTCAATAATATTATCATCCTGAGCAGAATCAGCATTACTATCCTCATTTTCAGTATCTTCATCCATATCCATAGAAAGAACATAAGATACCTTCACTTCATTGTCCGCATTAACCCAATCATTGAGTAAATCTGAGTTAGTAGCTATCTGTGAAGTTCTACTTGATATATCTCCGTCAACTACCCTAGCTACAAGAATGCGATCGCCCTCTCGAATCTCTTGCACAAAATCAAAACCTTCGCTCACTTCACCAAATACTGCATAACCCCCATCCAGTTGATCGGCAACATCATCTAAGGTGAAGTAAAATTGAGAAGAAGCTGTATCTAGTGCTTCAGAGCGTGCCATAGCAATTACCCCTGCTTCATGGGATAACTCTACTGGATCGGCAACTACTTCGTTATAGACAATTTCACCTGTTTCTGCAACTTGAATTTCCAAAGGTATTTCCCGCGGTGCTTCTGTTGCAGGGTTAATATATTTCCCCGATCCTAAATCTTCAATTAAAAAATTCTCATCTCTTCCCTGGGGGTCGCCACCTTGAACTACAAAACCATCCACAAACCGATGGAATGCCAGAGCATCATAGAAATTTTGCTCTACCAGATCGACAAAGTTAGCTGCTGTGACTGGAGCAGCGGCGGAATTGAGTGTAACAGTAATTTTTTCTTTCTCACCACGTTCTTCTTCATTCTCATTTTCCTCTTCTTCATTTTCATTTTCTTCTTCTTCTTCTTCCTGGGATACCTTTTGTACCACCATTTCCACTGTGACTTCTTGGCCTTCTAAATCAACTAATTCTAGCTCTTCTAAATATTCTTCGGTACTTTTTATTTGTTCCATTGGTTGATTAGTTCCTTAGTTCCTTGAGTTGTCCAAAATTTGCTACTTCATTATATTCTATTCTTAAATTTTGTTGCCGACAAAACTGCTTAAGTACAGGAAGAAGGTCAATTGAAAATGAGGATAAACTTCTTTTAATCATTGTTGAGCACTACCTAATTTTTTTCATTCTTGTACAGTAAAGTATAAGAAATAAAAACAGCTCTAGTTAAAACTAAAATACTTGATATTATATTCCTCTTTTTCTACTAATAAACTTTTCCATAAATTCAATTATCCAATTCTCAAAGCTGCATCTCCAAAAGGCAGTGCATCAGGAACAGAAATAGTAGTAAAATCGAAAAAGAAACTGGCACTTCTCACTTCCTCTGCTGTCGAATTATTCACAGTACCAAGAATCCTATTATCTTCCTCTGTTTCACCTTCTAATTGAATAACTGTATTATTTCCTTCTTGAGTAAAAGATAGGGAAGATATTTGTACCGAAACACCGATTCTATCCCCTTCTAAAAAATTAAAATCTGCTACTATATCTGCATTATATTCTTCATTTTCTATTAATGTCAAAATAAAAGTATCTGCACCTGCTTCACCAGCCAAATTATCCGTACCAGCATCACCAATTAAAATATCATTTCCTTCCCCAGCAGTTAATACATCACTATCTTTACCACCGCGTAAAAAATCATCTCCTCTACCACCAAATAAAGTATCACTATCTAAGTTGCCATTCAGAATATCATTATCAGGACCACCAGATAATAAATCAAACCCTTTTCCACCCCGAAGATAATCGGAACTATCTCTACCATCTAAACTATCATCTCCTTGATTACCATTAATTACATCATTAAGTATTGAACCTGTAATTTCATCATTTCCTTCTAATCCTAAAACACCAAATACTTCTTGAGATAATTCTGTAGAAATTGGAAAAATATCATCTCCTTCTGTTAAAACTTGAAAGAAATCAATAGGTAATGGAATATTGGCACGATTAACAATATTAATAAAATTATTGAGCAGAGTAGTATCAGTAATAATTTGTGAAACTCGACTAGGGATTATTCCTTGAGTAACTCTCACAGCAGTAATACTATCACCTAATTCTAGTTCTTCTATAACATCTAACCCATCTATTACATTACCAAATACGGCAAAACTACCATCTAATACTGATAAATCATTCAAGGGAATATAAAATTGAGAAGATGCAGAATTTAACACTTCTATACGAGCCATTCCAATTGCACCTACTACATTTGGCAGTTGTAATGGAGGAGAAACTATTTGATTGTAAATAATTTCTTGCCCAAGTCCTAACGGCCGAATTTCTAAAGGAATAAATCGAGTTTCATTTGTTAGTGGATCGACAAAATTACCACTTCCTAAAAGTTCCAAAGGAATATCTGGATTTCTACTGAAAGGGTCTCCTGCTTGAACTAATGAAAATTGTGGTTGATTTTCGATGCGATGAAATCTGACACCATCATAAAAATTTCGTTCTACTAAATCAACAAAATTACCTCCAGTTATTGGTGCATTTATACCATCAATTTCTATAGTAACTATTTGATTATCAATCACCATTAATACTGTTGCTGGACTTGATATTTGTGGTAAATCTTCTTCCATTTTTCCTAATTTTATGGGTAAAATTTTTGTACAAGTTGCTTATTATATAATAAATTTTCTGGCTTTTCTGATAAACGCTATTTTTCCTCAAAATCCAAAATAAAATATTAGATTTTAACAATTTCCCCAGAGAAAATTTTTTCCTAAATTTATCTTTTCTTTTATGGGTTTAATACCCCACTGTCACTTGCGGTGCTGAAAATTGCTTGGGGTTTGTAGACACGGAGTGGCGTATTGAAGACTATCCATCAGCAATTTTCCCTTCTGCCTTCTGCCTTCTGCCTTCTGCCTTCTGCCTTCTGCCTTCTGCCTTCTTCAAGTAAACTTATATGAAGTAGAGTTTTCATCGTAAATTATGACCACCCGTCGGAATCTAATTAGCATATTTTTAGCTAGCTGTTTAGCTTTGATAACTTGGTTTAACTTTATTCCTAATACTTGGGCACTTGGAGGAAAATTACCGGAGTTATACCAACCAGCACCAGAATTTACTTTACCCACGAATACTGGAGATGGAGAAATTTCTTTATCTGATTATCGGGGTCAGTGGGTAGTGCTTTATTTTTATCCTAAAGATTTTACTTCTGGTTGTACTATTGAGGCGCGTAGGTTCCAGCAAGATTTGCCAAAATATATTTCTAGAAATGCTCAAATTTTAGGTGTTAGTGCAGATGATGTAGATTCTCATGCAGAATTTTGTGATTCTGAGGGATTGAAATTTCCATTGTTAGCTGATACGGATGGAAGTGTTAGTGTGCGACTCGTTGGTTAGTCAAACTGCTGAAAAGCAGATATATCTAGCCTTCCATGGCTAATCTTAAAGGAGGTTAAATATTTGGCCATCGGAAAACTCTTATTTCCTTAGTGGTGAAATTCCACCGCCTCGTTGTCTAGGTAGAAAGCATAGGCCACACTGGTGAGACTGAACATCAAACTGGTGAAGCTGGCCTAAAAGCGGGAAAATACCAGTTACCAGGAACGATACCGCAAGCAAAGGCTGACAAGTGGACAAACAGGAAGGTAATCAAACTCTCGTTATTCCAAACCATCTCAAAGGTAGCTATGGGATGTAGGACGAAAGTCAGAGGGTCTATGGATAATTCTATACTTACGGGATTATCGACAACCATACCGAACCCTCCGGGAGATTTTATCCTACTAAATCAGCCGTAAATAAGGAATAAGGGAACGAGGAAACCTCTCTAAGACACCTAAGAGTATAGGTCGAGAACTTAGGAAGCCATTCAAGGTAAATCTACACAAAGGTTGTAGGTCTTAGGGAGAGTAGGATTGGATAAGAAGCATTAATTTGCAGACGTATCCACTGTTAGGCGTAATGTAAGGCAATGAATAGTAATGAACAAAGCTCAAACACTGAAAAGAAACTTAGGTAATCCTAAACCATTTTTAAGCGTAGCATGGGATACAGAGGATATACCCTCACAAGTTTCAATTAATCCTAACCTTAAATGGAAGGATATTAATTGGAAGAAGGTAGAGAAATCTGTGTTCAAATTACAAAAATTGATTTACAGAGCATCCATGAGTGGCGAATTCCGCAAGATGCACAGATACCAAAAACTTCTGACCAAAAGCTATTACGCAAGGTTGCTAGCTGTTAGGCGCGTGACACAGGATAACCAAGGCAAGAAAACTGCTGGAGTAGATGGTATTAAAAATCTATCTCCAATGCAGCGATTCAACTTGGTGAATCTACTCGCATCACGTCACCTCAAAGCAAGCCCAACCCGCAGAGTCTGGATACCAAAACCAGGCAGGGATGAAAAGCGACTACTTGGAATCCCTACGATGTACGACCGTGCATTACAAGCCTTGGTTAAGTTAGGTATGGAACCAGAGTGGGAGGCACGCTTTGAACCCAACAGTTATGGTTTTAGACCAGGACGGTCAACCCATGATCCCATAGAGGCTATCTATATAAGCATTAACCATAAACCCAAATATGTGCTTGATGCAGATATATCCAAATGTTTCGACCGAATTAACCATGATGCACTGCTGAGGAAATTAGGTCATTCACCATACAGACGATTAATTAAACAATGGTTACAGTCTGGAGTGTTTGATAATAAACAATTCCTAAAATCTGTGGAAGGTACACCACAGGGAGGTGTAATTAGTCCCCTACTAGCAAACATCGCCTTACACGGTCTAGAGGAAAGAGTAATGGAATTTGCCGAAAAACTCCCGATTAGACATCCTAATGGAAGAGCAATGGCAAAGAAATACAAACGTCAAAGTCTCTCCCTAATACGCTATGCTGACGACTTCGTTATCCTTCACGAAGATATCAAAGTAGTCCTGCAAGCAAAAGCCGTAATACAGGAATGGTTAAACCAGGTAGGACTAGAACTAAAACCAGGAAAAACCAAAATTGCCCATACCCTGGAAGAATATGAAGGGAATCAGCCTGGATTTGATTTTCTAGGTTTTACAGTTAGGCAATGGAAGGTTAAGTCAACTAAACAAGGATTTAAAACACTGATAAAACCCTCCTCTAAAAGTATCAAAACTCACTACCGGAAACTGGCAGATATATGTGATTCTCACAAAACTGCCCCTACTAAAGCTCTAATAGCTAAATTAAATCCGGTAATAAGAGGATGGGCTAACTACTTTTCAGCCGTAGTCAGTAAGGAGATATTCAAAAAAATTGATGACCTCCTATGGAAAAGGCTATGGAGATGGGCAAGTAGGAGGCATCCGAATAAGTCAGCCATTTGGGTTAAGAAAAAGTATTTCCCCAGCATAAAAGGAATCAGAAATTGGGTACTTAACGAAGGCGAATATATACTAAATCTGCACTTTGATGTACCTATTATACGGCATATTAAAGTAAAAGATAATAAATCACCCTATGACGGTGACTGGACTTATTGGAGCAGCAGAATTGGAAAACATCCAGGCGTAAGGAAAGAAGTCACAACGCTGTTAAAACGGCAAAAGAATAAATGCGCATCTTGTGGACTAACCTTTAGACCAAACGACCTAATTGAAGTTGACCATATAAAACCAAGGTCTGAAGGTGGTGACAACACATATAAAAATAAACAACTATTGCACCGACATTGCCACGATACTAAAACTGCCTTAGATAAAAAGACATACGCAGAACTAAAGTTACAGGACTTACCTGAAGATTATTTATGGGTTGACGATATGTTGACACTAAGACAGGGATGTGCCCATGAAAAGGGACGTTTAAGAGAGGAGCCGTGATGAGGTGAAAGTCTCACGTCCGGTTCTGAAGACGAGTCGGGTAGGGTAACTTACCTGGCTTAGTTTAACAAAGCTTACGGTTCATGGATGAATTTTTTCTCAATGCGACATACTTTTATTATCGATCCAGATGGGATGTTGCAGGAGATTTTTCTCGGGGTAAGACCGCCTATTCATAGTCAAGAAGTTTTGGCTCGTTTAGATGAGTTGCAGCAGATTTAACTAAGTTAATTAAGTAGGGAGTTATGCACCACTCCCTACTAATTTTAAGTAGCAGATGAATTATTGCTACATATAAGTTTTTTTCCTCTTATACTAATTACTAAAAGTGATGCTATATTGAGGTGAAACTTCCATTGTTAAAAATAATTAATACAGGCATAATCACCTTTTTTATAATTCTTATAAAGAATAAGCTAATAACAGTGAAACCTGCAAAAAATCACGCATATTTAAGCCTTACCATACCTTTTTTACAAGTATTAAAAATTTAATTATAGTTATTATATCATGTCCGTTTATATCGTTTGTGTAAACCCAAGGGTGAATATCTACAGGAAATGATGGTTTTTTCTTGCGAGGGTAGCCTTCTTTCCTCTTCCCTCTTTCTTCTTCCTTCTTCCTTCTTCCTTCTTCCTTACCTTTGCTATACAAGACCGATGCTACCGGACATGATATTATGTGAGATTTTTACTCATAATGTAAAACTTATTTTTTGTTTAAATATAATATTTAGTAGTATATAGTATAACAATTATTACCCTTGGTGAGATACACAAGTTTTCTATTTTAGAGAATAGGGAGTAGGGAATAAGGAATAGGGAATAGGGAAGAGAAAAAAATGCTGTATCTGATGAATATGAGAACCGCTATATCATTTAATTTATAATTAAAAATCAACATCTTTTCCCAAAATAGTCATCATTTTTAAGTTAATCTATTCATCTATAGAAGAGAAATCACTAAAAATTAAAAGTACAAGCTAATTTATGCTGAATTTACTAAATAAAAGATTATTGTGGTACTTAGCATTACCAATAATTGTCATAAATGGTTGGGCTTTGCTCCAAATATTTCAATATTTTGGTCGAATAATTACAATAGCTGTCTCTGCAACCTTACTCTCATTTTTATTAGATTACCCAGTGCTTTTTTTAGAGAAACATAAAGTTAAACGCCCCAGAGCAGTTATTTTAGTATTCTTAGTAGCATTAGTAATTATATTAGTTTTAGGAGTTATTCTAATTCCCTTATTATTAGAGCAACTTACCGGATTTATTGAAAAATTTCCTAGTTGGCTCGCATCAGGAAATCAACAATTAGAATCATTTGACCAATGGGCATATAAGCGTAAATTACCGATTAACTTAACCCTTTGGACAAATCAATTTACAGAAAGTTTATCTTCTCAATTGCAAGATATTACAGGAGACATTATTAGTTTTATTGTTAATACATTAGGTAGGATTTTTGATATTTTAATCACCATAATTATCACTTTTTACCTAATGTTACATGGCGATCGCTTATGGGATGGGATATTTAATTGGTTGCCTAATCACCTAGAGATTCATGTACGCAAATCATTAAGACAAAACTTTCAAAATTATTTTATTGGTCAGGCAACATTAGCTTGTTTAATGGGCGTAGCTATGACCATCGGTTTATTATTTCTAGGAACTCCTTTTGGTTTATTATTTGGCATAGGAATTGGTTTAATGACTTTAATTCCTTTTGGTACAGCTTTAGGTGTAACTCTCGTAAGTTTATTAATAACTTTAGAAGATTTTTGGCTAGGTATAAAGGTTTTAATAGTGATAGTTTTAATAGAGCAAGCAATTGAAAACTTTGTTGCTCCTAGAATATTAGGAGGCTTTACTGGTCTTAATCCTGTCTGGATTTTAGTCAGTTTATTAGTAGGGGCACAAGTATGGGGAATTTTGGGTTTATTAATTGCTCTCCCCATAGCAGGTTTTGTCAAAAATACTGTTAATTACCTCCGCTACTATTCAGAATTTGGCGTCGCTGAATCAAGGTATGAAAATAAAAACTGAAGAATCTCAAATTTCATGGTGTAAAAAGAGTTTTCTATTTTGCTCTGTATACCTTAACTTTTCTTCCAGAGTCTGCCAATCTTCTTGTTCAATTTGTTGAATAAACTGGTCAATTTGTTCACGAAAAGAATAGAGCGATCGTAACACCTCTCCACTATTATATTTGGCCATCATTAGTCCTAATTCAGGATTACCTCCTCCCACCCTGCTAGTGTCACGGAAGCCAGAACTAGCCAAATCTTGTGTTAACTTGAAAACTGTAGGATTAGCCTCGCTCATACAAGCAAGAATCAAACTAGCACTGGCCATAACAGGCAAATGAGAAATCAAAGCAACAGCTCTATCGTGTTCATAAGGGTCACAAAAGTAAACTTTGCTCTTGAGCATCCTTGCTATTGCCTCAACTTTCTCTATAGACTCTAGGGGAGTATTTTCAGTCGGAGTTAGAACATAAGGTCTATTTTGAAATAAACCCAACTGAGCCACTTCAATACCATTTTCTGCTTTGCCAGCCATGGGGTGTCCACCTACAAAATTAGGCCAAATGTCGGAAACAGCTTCCACAATAGGAGCCTTAACCGAGCCGACATCGGTTAAAATTGTAGTGGGAGAAAGAATTGGAATCAGCTCTTCTAAAGTAGGAATAATAACAGCTATGGGAGTACAAATAAATATTACATCAGCAATAGATAGTAAAGATAGATCCAAACTGGCCTCATCAACAGCCCCAAGAGCGAGTGCCTTTTGACAACTTTGTTCTCGACGAGATACCCCAAGAACATGATAACCTAGGGTTCTTAAATCCAATCCAATTGAGCCACCGATTAAACCTAATCCGACAATACCTATATTAATCATAATTAAATGGGGATTATACCAGGGTGCGCCCTAATGATAATCGAAGAACTTCAAAAAAAATATGCCGCTGGTGAAAGAGACTTTACTGACTTCAATCTTTTTGAGGCCAATCTTAGTGGTATTAATCTCAGTGGTGCAAATCTTAGCGGAGTCAATCTCAGCGTTGCCAACCTCAATGGGGCAAATTTAGCTGATGCTAATCTCAGTAAAGCTAAACTTAATATTACTAAACTTAATGGCGCTCATCTTAGTGGCACTAACTTAAATGATGCCGATCTTAATGTAGCTAATCTAGTTTTAGTTAATCTAAAAAAAGCTCAATTAGTTGCTGCTAAATTGATTAGAGCAGAGCTGATTAGGGCAGAATTAAGTGAGGCTAATCTCTCTTTTGCCGACTTAAGTGGAGCAAGTCTGATAGAAGCTACCCTCAGAAAAACGAATCTTAGTGGTGCCAACTTAAAGGGAGCTAACCTACGCTTTGCTTCTCTAACAGGAGCTAATTTAATAGAAACTAACTTGCAAGGAGTAGATCTTAGTGGTGCTGATCTTAGTGGTGCTGACCTTAGTGGTGCTGAACTCAGACAAACTAATTTGACTGGTGCTAACTTGAATGGAGCTGATTTAAGTGGGGCTAATTTACGTTGGGCTAGTCTGATTGGGGTTAACCTAAAGTGCGCTAATCTTAGTGATGCCAAGCTTAGTGGTGCTGACCTAAGTAGAGCTGACTTGTCCCAGGCTAATCTTTTAAATACTAGCTTAGTTCATGCTGATTTATCAAATGCTTGTTTAATTGAAGTAGATTGGATTGGAGCAGATTTAACAGGTGCAACTTTAACAGGTGCAAAAATTTATGGCGCTTCTCGCTTAGGAATTAAAACAGAAGCAGCAATCTGCGAGTGGTTTGATTTGAGTGCTAATGGAGATCGAAGTAAAGTCCATTATCTCAATGCTGAAAAAATAACAAGTTTCTTTCACGAGACTCTTCCTAAAGTGAAAATTATTGTTGATGCTCCCTTAGATAGCTCTAGTCATTATGCTCTAGCAGCAATATATTATCAAATTAGTAAGTATTTACCAGAGCTAAATCAACCACCTTCTATACAAATTAACTCTTGTCGAACAATAATCTCGTTTCAAATGAAAAGCGATAAGAAACTATTTGGTATTGCTTATGCTGCTATTATCGCTTTTAATGATGCTGCTAAGACTCAAGAGAAAATTAGCAATATGATGAAAATGCTTAACTCTCAAGATGTAAACTATTTAACTCCTAGAACGGCTAAAAAAATCCAGCAGCTAACTGCAGTTTTCAACCAATCTATTAAAAAAGTTAATCAAGTTAATAAAGACAAGGAATTACTGAGATTTTGCAACGGAATTAAGTTTTTTCAGACACCAACAAAAATAACTCTTGTTAATTCAAGCAATCAAAATTTTAATGTTTATAATCATCCTACATTTGGTAAGCAAATAGTTAATAAAGTTAGTAAAAATAATGAAGTAGAAACTATCATTCAAGTACCTCAAGCAGAGTCATGTTCCATAAATAAAATCATGGATTTCCTTGATGGTTTTCATGACTTTAAATAGTAGTTTACTAATGCAAAATTATTCTTGATAATTATTATCTCAAATATCAAAGTTTTATTCTTAAGAGGGATTTGTTATACTTTCATTAATGCCACCGATAACAGAATAAAATATTTGTTACATTAGCACAATAGATATAGCGCTGTGCGCAGGCAACAGGCAACAGGCAACAGGCAACAGGGGGAATAAATTGCTGATAATATAAGACTTTTAGCTATTTAGCCCCTCCTGCAATTTGTAAATATACCAGCGCTCATTGCTATATCTCCGATAATCAAAAATAAAATCAATCCCATACGTATAAATCATCAATTATTTCCCCTCCTGGGAGGGGTTAGGGGTGGGTTCCCTACTCCCTACTCCCTATTTTATGGAGAGGTCTAATAGAAAACTTGTATAGAATACAATGGCTCTAGATTAACTACAAACTTTTTCATAGAAAACCCTGTTTTCTAACAGAGATTTATAATTTTTCCCTATTCCCTAAAATCTTGAATTTTGTACTTCACCTAATTGCAAAAAACTATAACATGATAGAGTAAAAAAACTAGACTCCAAATTGATATTAAAAGTCAAAGCAAGATAAATACAGTAAATTACAAGTATATAAAGTATAAAAATTAACAATAAAAATTTTGTGGTCGGACATCTTGCCCGCCACTGGTGTACCTCACTTAGATGAAATCTTTTGTATCTTTATGATTAATGTAGCAGTGTTAATTTAAATTTTGCATAAAATATTTTGGAATTAGGAAAAAGACTGTTCGATTTATTTTCTATTCCTAGATTTTTTACAAATGATTTAAGACTACTATATCCAGAAAATTAATATTGACTTCAAGTTTAACAGTTAACTTGATTAGATTACCTACTTTTGTTTTGTACAAATAACTAATTTAGATAAAAAAATTATATTAAAATTCAGTAGAAAAATATATTTATTCAACTTGACTTAATCAACAACAGATGCCAGAAGAAATATTCAGAAGATTTGAATTAGTCAAAAGATATGCACAAGGGGAAAGAAATTTTACTGCTATCAACCTGACAGAAGTTAACCTCAGTAAGATGAACTTAAGTCAAAGTAATTTCAGTAATGCTACTCTATTTGTCTCTAATCTTAGTGGTGCTAATCTTAGTGAATCAAACTTTAGTAAAGCTAATCTTAATGTAGCTCGCCTTAGCAATGCCAATCTCAACAGGGCAATATTGAACCAAGCCACTTTAAATGTGGCCAATCTAGTCCGAACTAATCTTAGGGAAGCTACATTAGTTAGAGCTACATTAGTTAGAGGAGAATTAGTTAGAGTAGACATGACTCTAGCTAATCTCAACAGAGCAAATCTCAGTGGTGCTGATATGAGAGAAGCTATCCTGACAGAAGCAAACTTAAAGCAAGCTAACCTTAGCAGTGTAAATCTTCGAGTTGCCACAGTAAAAGAAACTAATCTAGAACAAGCTATCCTCCATAGTGCTGATCTAACAAAAGCAGATTTACAAGGAGCTGATTTTACCAATGCTGAATTAAGACAGGCTAATCTAAGTATGGCTAATCTCAGGAATGCCAAGTTCAATGGAGCTAATCTTAGATGGGCTATTCTTAATGGAGCTGACTTAACTAATGCTAACCTGACTAATGTTAAGTTGAGTGGGGCAAATCTTCGTAAAGCAAATTTAACTAATACAAAATTAACTAATGCTAGTTTAGTTCATGCTGATTTAACTGAAGCCAATTTAATGAGAACTGATTTAGTGGGAGTAGATTTATCAGGGGCAATTTTGACTGGAGCAAAACTTTATGAAGTTCCCAGATTAAATATTAAAGCTGATGAAATTGTTTGTGAATGGATTGATACTAGTCCCAAAGGAGATCATAGCCAAGTTTATTATTTTAAATCATCAGCAGAATCTAAGAAATTTTTTAGCCAACAATCTCCAACAGTTCAAATTATTGTTGATTCACCTTTAGACCTAAAAGCTAATGTAGCTCTTGCTACAACCTACTATCATTTGGGTAAGGATTATAATTTTGTTACTCGTCCTCCCAGTATTGAAGTTAGTTACCAAAAAACTATTTTGAATTTTAGAGTAGATAGTGATGAACTGTTATTTCTGCTTGCATTTATTGTGATTTTTCCTTTTGCTGATGCTAGAAAAGCTCAAGTTAATGTGATAGAAATTGTCGAAAATATTCCTTTACAAAAAATGAATACCAAAATATTAGAATTGGAAATAAAAATGGAACAGCTTGTCAAAAAAAATCAACGAATCCAAACAATCATTGAGTCTGTTAGGGACAAAATTGCTTTTTTTTCAAGCCCTACTCAATTAATTTTAAATAATTCAAGTGGTCAGAGTTTAGTATTAAGTAGTAATCCAGGATTTGGTAAAAAAAACTGTCAAAATATAACAGAGCAAACCTTTTCTTTGCCTCCTAAAAATAAGGTAATTGATTTTATCAACAGCTTTTATTATTTGGGTCAAAGTTTGTGATCGAAGTAGAAGTCCATAGATCCCTGCGTAATTTCCTGCGATCGCAAAATGAACCTCAATGGCCTCATAATTTGACGATGGCACGTTTAGTCGCGAGGGCCTTGCGGCTGGGGCGTAGTGCTTTGATTCAAACGGGGTGTCCGCCAGGTAGTCATAATCAACAATATCAGTTAAGCTACCTAGTACCAATTTTAATGTGGCCTCAAAAAACAATATTAGTCGCTCCTCGGCCAGTACAGGAACATTTACTTAGGGTAGAAATTCCTAAGTTGCTTGGAAATAATTCATACAGTAGCTCATCACTGCCCAATAAGCCAATCCAAACCTATCCACAACAAGATTCTGACTTTAATGGACTACTACTAATAACTCCTGAAGCTTGGTTAATTAACCAATGGCCAGATGGGCAGTTTTCTCAAGGTATTCCCACAATTATAGATTGGGCAGACGATCTAGAAACTTGGGTCCAAAATTATTTAACTACCAGTTTTTTATCTGCTGACTGGAATCAACTGATGCAAGCTTACTCCGATGAAGCTGACTTTATTCGTGAAGCCAGGATAAACTTAACACGATCGCTCTTCCAACATCCAGCAAACCCCTACAGTTGCTACTTAATTGAACAAGATGAGGAGCAGATTTTACAAAATCTCATCGAACGTTTGTCATTGACTCCAACAAACAAGGAATTACATCGTAATCATTTGAATAATGATTTTTGGTTGAAGTGGCAAAGCGATGGACAATTAAGGTGGGCAGAAATTCATCGCCAGAGAGGCTCGTTTTCTTTATACTGTACTCCTTGTGATTTATCTGAAGCTCTTAATAATATATGGACTCAACAACCTGTAGTAATTATTGGAGGAGCATTAGACCTAGAGGCCAAAGCTTCTACCTATAGAAAGATGATGGGGTTAGAGGACTTGACCTGCGTTAAATTTTCCCCTGATCGTCGCAATGAGATGATTCAATTATATCTGCCCAATGGTTTGCCGATGCCAAATACACCTAAATTTCAGGAAGCATTAATTCAAGAAATAAGGACTTTATTGTATATCAGTTCTAATGCTGTTGATGGATTAATAGTGATCGTCATCGGAGATGTACCACTTAAAGCTCAAGTGGGCGCTGTTTTGGCCTCTGAATTTGGTTCCCGAGTTCAAGTGGAAACTACTTCTCCTGGAGTACAAGGCATTTTGATTACTGGTTGGGAATTTTGGCAAAAGCATCAAAGGGAATTAAAAGCACCTAAATTATTGATAATTGCCACTTTACCCCTTCCATCTTTGGAAAATCCCTTAGTATCTGGACGAGTAAATTTTTATAAGCAACGGGGTTTAGATTGGTTTAGATTATACCTTTTACCAAAGGCATTACAGGAATTGCAAAGTGCTATTGCCTCTATCAGAGAATCTCAAGGTGTTGTTGCTTTGCTTGATAGTCGTGTAATTCGTCGTAGTTATGGCAAGCAATTTTTAGTAGCTCTTAGTCCTTTTGCCAAGATTGATTACTTAGATACTACATGGTTAACTTAACGAAGTCAGAAGTCATAAGTTAGAAGTTAGATGAATTTTGACACTAAATTCAGCTTATTTGTTGTACTTTATAAATCTTGATAATAGTCCTCAAAACTTTGATTAATTAAAATTTTACATTTATTTAGCCAACTCTAATTCAGAGAGTTTTTTTGTACTCAAAAAATTACAATCTAGTTTCACGCCTCAAATAGAAAAACTATAGATACTGTTTTTGGTATCTTTGGATCAAGATGCAATTATAACATTAGTTCTCTGCCAATATTCTGAATAGTAGCTAAATTAACCAATTGATTAAGAACTAATTCTTAAAGTTAACTTTTTTGATCCTTTCTTAAATAGATTTAACAAAAAAAGTTTATTCCTGTCAAGCCTCACTGTTATGATCTAAATTAAAATCACTTAAATAACTATTGAAATAATTATGGGTGAAGCAAAGCGTCGTAAAGAATCACTAGGAGAACAGTATGGCCAAGAAGCACGGTTTATTTCTTGGTTGCCAATTACTAAAAGTCAAAGTGAGAAATTTATCCAGTTGACTTCAACTGGTGCATGGATTGGTATTGGATTTCTGATTGTTGGCTGGTTAACAGTTAGATTTATTGGTCCTGCTTTTGGATGGTGGCAAATTCAATAATTCCTTATCTATGAAGTTAAGATAACAGTTAGAAAAATTTAATAGCTAATAGTTAATTTTTAATTAGCAAGCATTAATAAGAGTATTCTCAGAGTCAAATATTCTAAAATATTTATTTGATCAGATTAATGAGTATTTATTTAGCATCAAGATTAAATCAATTTAAACCTGATACAAATTTTTGACATTTTTAAAATACTAGATAAAATCTGTTCTAAAAAATTTGAAATTATGAATAATTTTTGTGACAGTTTGATTTTTGATAAATTTATAGATGTCAAAAACAACTTATTAAAATCAATATTCAAGATAATTTGGCAGTATAAAAACTCTATTATGTAGAATTTTAATTGACTCTAGGAAAATTCAATTATCACAATCAATAAAATCAATAAGCAAATACATTTTATTGTTGTGAATCCTGATTCAATTTTCAGTATTTTGTCTATAAATAGTTTTCAATATAAATACAATCTAATATCTATAAAAAATCAACAACTCACCTCTAGAAAAGTTTAGATTGAATTGTGTTCCCATTCAAAACTCTTGCTTACAGCTACTTTAATCCACCTGGATACTATTTAACTTATAACCATGATTAATTATTTGTATAATTTTCTGGTTTCAATTCCTCAAATCTCTAATTTTGGAACCTAAATTTAGTGTTTGAGTCTTTGAAAGTAAAGACATAAGGCATAGGTGGATGTTGCTCTTGATACCTTGCTCAAAAATCCTACTTAGTTAACCTAATCAAGTATCTAGTCATTAAAGACTACTCGAGAGATTTGCTAAAAAAATTATTAGGGATATACTTAATGTTCAAAAGCTAAACACCAAATTTTTATGAGACCTTAACAAAGTCTAAAATTTAGGGGTGTGGTGATAGGAGGATAACAGTGTTTCTGAGACTTGCAGAACAACATCGTCAATTTGTACAAGACCTAGTAATGAACTTGCAAGCTCTGGCAATTGTGCTGGAGAATAGAGGATATTTGGCATCTTGTTATACCTGCGGAGGTAAAATGAATAGTGCCTCATTTATGGTCAGCTTGGGAGAGAATCATCTGATTCGCTTTCTAGTATCAGATTATGGTATTACTTGGACAGAGATGCGAGATGATCGTGAACTAATGAAATTAGAAGGAGCTGAAGCAATTAGTCAGTTACAAGAGCTAGCTAATTTACTGAAAAATCAGATTCAGCCTTGTCCAAACTCTACTCAACTTCCCCAGGAAGACTTAAGTCTGAACCAGGTTATCTAATTTATCATAAATGTTGAAAGATCTCGAGCCGTTATCATCTTTGATTTAATGGGTGATGGGTGAGATGAATTTCAACCAGAAAAATAATTGAGCAATAGGCGCGCACATTTTTGGTGTTATAATCTGACCAATACCCGTGGGGCAAACGGTTGAATAAAAGCGCACCGCCTGCCCTGAGGTTTCCGAGGGCGTAAAGACGGAGCAAGAAAGCTTGTGGATATGGTCTGACGGGTGTGCAACTCGACTGGTTTGATTTGTTATCTAGTTAAGAATCTGTGTTAGTTTAGCTTTGCGTCAGCACTCGCAAGCATCTCCCGTTATAATCTTTGATTTAACGGTGAGAGTATCAATAATTTCCTTCGTTAAACCTTGTGGGTATGACGCTGAGTTTAATCTAAATTACAAATATTAAATAAAGCATTAATCCCCCCTTATAGAGCTATCCCTTATACGGAATTCCTGAAAACCTTGTGGGAAGTATGGGGAGGTTGGGGAGTAAGAATCTTGTCTAGAGTTCTCAAAAAAATGTATTTTTCAACCCACTTTTTTTTGGAAAAGCCTCTCAAATACTAATACATAACTTGTCTATTTTGTCAAATTTTCTGTTAATAAAATTAATAAAAGATATTGGTGATGGATAGCTGTTCAAGGGAGGAACAGCTAATCTTGTCTGCTTGTGGAGACGTAAGATATTAATTATCCACCAAAGGAAGAAACTTCAAATTCAGTTTTTAATCTCCCATTATAATCTATGATTTAATGGGGAAGTATAATGGAAACAAATTTAGTATTTCAGATAAATCTCTCTTCAATTCCATCAAGTCTGAGTAGATCGGGAAAATTGTTCTGAAATTTGTATAAAAATTAGCAACTTACCGAATAATTAAGGTTTAAACCCACATTCCGCACCACAAAATGTATTATATAAGAAGGAGTCAGGAGGACTGAGTCAGGAGTCAGAATTTAGGAGAAAATCATAGCTGCTGTGATTGAGTAAACAATCAAGCAAGTATTTATGCTTAATTGTTTACTCGGAATTTGATCAACGAAAAAAGTAGTTGAGATGATTTGCATAGTATAAATACTTACCAAACTACGGATTTATATACTACTTTTAATATTACAAATTGAAGCGCGGAATGTAGGTTTAAAGCCTCTCCTTTAAAGGAGAAAAAAGCGGTTGAGGGATGGCGAGGTCCCCTCGCCATATCCAATCAACCAAGACAGCGGTCGATCTTCGGAGCTTCCCGTAGGGTGGGATGGCAAGGTCTCCTCGCTGGCCAACCATCGACCAAGAGAAGAAAAAATTTTCACGCTCCGCGTCAATCCTCTTCTTTTCAAGGAGATATAATTATAGCGCTGCGCGCAGGCAACAGCTCATCTGGCAACAGCTCATCTGGGGGAATAAAAATCTGTTTGCGCAAGCATTCCGTAGGAATCATATAAGACTTTTAGCTATTGGACAATTCCTGCAATTTGTAAATATGCCAGCGCACATTGCTATATTAATTGCTAATTATTAATTGTTGAAAATATCTGTAATTCAGAGAGGAAAAGCTACTTAAGTTGTATTTCGCTAAATCTAGCTTGAACAGATGTTAATCTAGAAATAGATAAATCACAAATTTAACATTAGCCAGACAAAAGCTACTACTAAATTAGACAAGTCTGGTGGTAATAGAGGAGAGTTGATTGCAAACTATGAGTCTTCTAGAGTCTCAATGGCAACATTTTTTCGTAGACACTAATAATGTACGGCTACATTATGTTACTCAAGGCGAAGGAGAGTTAGTTATACTCCTTCATGGGTTCCCTGAATTTTGGTATTCTTGGCGCTATCAAATGCCTGCATTGGCCCGTCATTTCAAGGTTGTAGTTCCAGATTTACGGGGATATAATGATTCAGACAAACCAGATAATGGCTATGACCTAGATACTTTAGCTGCTGATATTCGGGGACTAATTGAACGTTTGGGTTATGTTAAAGCACATATTGTTGGCCATGATTGGGGAGGGGCGATCGCCTGGCATCTAGCTGAAAAATTTCCTCAATACTTGAACCGTCTAGCAATCTTGAATGCAGCTCATCCACAAAAACTGATTCAAGAACTGGCAGGAAATGTAGATCAAATACGCAGAAGTTGGTATATATTCGCTTTTCAAGTTCCTGGTATTCCAGAATGGCTGATTCAGCAAAATTTAAGAGAGTTTATTAAAGGGGTTTTTCAAGGACAAGCTATTCGCAAAAGTGTCTTTACTACTGAAATTACTCAAATTTATCAGGCAGCTCTGGAAAAACCAGGAGCGCTAGTATCCGCAATTAATCACTATCGTCAATTTCTTTTACCTCAAAACTGGCTAAAGAGCTTTAATCCTAAGCCATCATTAATTACAGCACCAACTTTAATTTTATGGGGAAAAGAAGATTCTTTTTTAAGTCAAAAACTTACAGAAGGTTTAGATAAACTAATAGCAGCTCCCTTTTGGTTAAAAGTTATCCCTGAATGTGGCCACTGGATTCAGCAGGAAGTACCTCATACAGTGAATAGAGAGTTGCTTGATTTTTTAAGGAAGAAATAATTTATAGCAGGGAACAGGGAATAGGGAACAGTAGAAAAAATATTTCCCTGTCTAAAGTTGTCTATGTCCGCCTTTTATCTGTCTATTGCAACTATTGACAAATTTAGTTAAATGTCGCTATAAATATCAAAAATAGGGCGGTAGGGCATTCCGTCCTTAAAGCTCGTGGAGTCCGACGGGATACCGGGACTACGAAACGAGAAGCTCACACTATAGCATCAGCTTAGTGTGGGAGATGTCACCAAAAAGCAAAAAAATCATAGTTGCATAATTTGTAGATTTATCATAATAAAATAACTGCAACTATGAAATATTTACTCTTCTGCTAATAAAATTTACTCTTCTTCCAAAACTTCTATTTCACCTTCTTCCTCTTCCATATCATCAGGTCGTGCCACAGAATTAGCAGAAACCAAAGCACCATGATTTAACTTTTCCCGAACTTGCTGTTCAACTTTTTTGGCAAAATCAGGATTTTCTTCCATATAAGCGATCGCCTTTTCTCTACCCTGAGCAAAATTACTTCCTCCGTAGCTATACCAAGCACCTTTACGCTTAATTACATCTGTCTCTTCAGCTAGGTCAATAATACAACCGAAACTAGAAATTCCTTTACCAAAAATAATATCAAATTCAGCAATACGGAATGGAGGGGCAACCTTATTTTTAGCAACTTTTACCTTAACATGAATACCATATTCCTCTGAAGATTTTTTCAGAGTTTGTGTACGACGAATATCAAGTCTTACCGAAGAATAAAACTTAAGAGCATTACCACCAGTAGTAGTTTCTGGATTACCATACACAACACCGATTTTTTGTCGAAGTTGGTTGAGAAAGACAACTGTACAACCAGACTTACCAATATTACCTGTAATTTTTCGTAACGCTTGACTCATTAAACGAGCTTGAAGACCCATGTGAGAATCTCCCATGTCCCCCTCAATTTCAGCTCTAGGAACTAATGCTGCTACCGAGTCAACAACCACAATATCAACAGCTACAGATCGAACCAGGTGATCCACTACCTCCAAACCCATCTCCCCAGTATCAGGTTGGGAGACAAGTAAATTTTCGATATCGACCCCTAATGCAGCAGCATAAGTGGGGTCAAGAGCGTGTTCCGCATCTACAAAAGCTGCAATACCTCCTGTTTTCTGAATTTCGGCGATCGCGTGTAAAGCAAGGGTAGTTTTCCCCGAACTTTCTGGGCCATAAATTTCAATAACTCTGCCCTTGGGTAAGCCACCTCCCAATGCTAAGTCTAAAGTCAATGCCCCACTAGGAATTGTTTCCACCTTCATGCGGGTAGCATCTCCCAAACGGACAATTGACCCTTTACCAAAACTTTTTTCTATAGTTTTCAGGACTGAATCTAAAGCTTTTTGTTTTTCTTTGTTATCTGTAGCTGAAGCCATGTATTTTTTTCCCAACTTAACACTAGACATTGACATTCTCTGAGACTAAACCCCTAGCTATAGCCTGAGATTTTGAAGAGACTTGGAGGTAGCTAACTGCTAGACCCACTACTCTACACTTTAGATTAGGAGAGCCAAAACCTTCCTATTTTCGATTTCACGAAAACTAAGCTGTGCGAAACATACCATACTCAGTCACCTTATTCTCTAGGATTAAAGCCACTGTCGATGGACACGGCCAAGGTTCTACTCTAAAAAATATCCGTGTCACAAAACCCATAGCTTTACTTAATTTTCTAGGTATATTTTATTTACCATAGTCTCCAGAGGCTGCTAGTAAACGAAAACCTCTACAGAATGGCTACCCAAGTTAATCAATGTAGTTTTGCATACTGCATAATAGTAGCATTTTTAATTTTCTATGATTAGATAATACATATAAATATTATTCAGATGCTTCTATTATAATTTTTATAACATTTTTACTTATATAAACAAGGATTATTTGTAGCAATAATAAAAAAAAATGTTGAAGCTTATTGGCTGTCTTGCTCTTTCTCAGCAATTATTTGTGCTATCTTATACTTAGTAATATAGTCAGGGTCAGTGTATAAATTATTACTCTAGACACTTAAGATAGTGTAAATCAATATTTCAGTTAGCTAATACATCTGAGTAAATTTTTAGTCATCAACATTATATAGATAATGGCAAAAAATATTCCTTTCGTTGACCTCAAGCTCCAACATCAACCACTAAAAACAGAACTAGAAAATTCCATCCAGGCAGTATTAGAGAGAGGAGACTTTATACTTGGTCAGGCAGTAGAAAAATTTGAGTATTCATTTGCAGAAGCTTGTGGAGTTAAAAATGCTATTGGAGTTGCTTGTGGAACGGATGCCATAACACTAGGACTTCAAGCTTGTGGTATTGGTGCGGGTGATGAAGTAATTTTACCTGCTAATACATTTATCGCCACATTAATTGGGGTACTTCATGCTGGTGCTATCCCCGTTCTAGTGGACTGTAATCTTGACAATGCCTTAATTGACTTAGAAGCAGCTCAAAAGGCCGTCACCTCCAAGACTAAGGTAATATTACCAGTACATCTTTACGGTCAAATGGTAGCTCCTAGTAAATTACAAGACTTTGCTCAAGCTAACAATTTGATTATATTTGAAGATGCAGCCCAAGCTCATTTGGCACAAACAGAAGGATATCGTGCTGGAAGCATAGGAACAGCTGCTGCATTTAGCTTTTATCCAAGTAAAAATTTAGGTTGCTTTGGTAATGGAGGAATGGTTATTACTAACGATTCGGTGGTGGCGGATAAAATGCGAATTCTCCGTAATTATGGCGCACCGTGTAAATATGTTCATGAGGAAGTAGGTACTAACAGTAGGTTAGACACCTTACAAGCTGCAGTACTAAATGTCAAGCTTCCTTATTTAGAGAGCTGGAATAGCGATCGTAACCAAGCAGCTCAAAAATATGATAGCCTTCTCAATCCAATGAAAGAAAAAGGTATTATTCCCATACAGAATTTGAGTGGGAGTGGGCATATTTATCACTTATATGTGATTCGAGTCACCGACAAATCTCCCATTAACCGGGATACCCTAAAAGAGAAATTAACAGCCGAAGGTATTTCTGTTGGTATACATTATCCTATACCCTGTCATCTCCAACCAGCCTATAAAAATTTAGGCTATAAACAAGGAGATTTTCCCAATAGTGAAATTCTCAGTCAACAGATTTTATCCCTACCTATGTATCCTGTCATTAGTGAAGAACAAATTAATCAAGTTGTTGAGACAATTAGTAAGAGCTGATTTGTAAACTTAGCTAAAACCCTTATGTCATCTAACTATCAGGGATTTAGGTATTATTGGGCTATAACTCCAAAAACCTTTGTATTGCAAGGAATTCAGCCTCTTAATATTTACTTGATAAATCAGCTCTAAAATAGTTAATTAATAACTGTTAATTTAATTGATTTTAAAATTCAGGGTCTTCTCAGAAAAATATCACCTAAAAACAATTAATTTTAGCTATAAAATTGAGGAAAAAGTAGAATAAATAATAAGATGAGAAGCATCTTTTTTTTGCTATCTCCAAATATTAATTATCCAAAAATTAAATTTAAAAAGTATTTCCTGACGGAATGCTCCGCAGGAGCAGCACTAACGCAAACAGCGAGTGATTTATACTGAAATCGAGAGAAATGTAATTAAAAAGGTGATTTAAACCCGACCTAATAGCTGAAAGCTAGTTAAACTTGTGAAGTTTTCTTTCAAAGATTCATATCTGTCTAAAACTTTAATATTTTGAATTAATATCAATAACACTAAAAAATATGCAAACTCGCCAAAAATTTCCCATTGCTATTGAACAGAACATACTCACAATAGCGATCGCTGCCTTAGTATTTCTAATGTATATTCCTCTAATCATCTATTGGTATGATGGCTGGCTAAATAAAAGTATAAGTATAGAACATGAATACTTTAGTCATGGAATAATAGGTCTACCTTTTGCTGGTTATATTGTTTGGAATAATCGTCATAAATGGCAAGAATTACCCAATATTTTTCACCCATTGGGAGGCATATTATTAGGACTTGCAGGAGCTTGGTATGTAAGTGGTATCCCAGACCTGATTAACTTATCTTTTCCATTAATACTAGCAGGAATTTGTCTTTGGTTTAAAGGAATTCCTGGATTAAAATTAATGGTTATGCCGCTAATTTTCGTTTTGCTTGCTAGTCCTAACCATATTCCTTATCTAATAGAACCTTATGCCTTGCCTCTACAAAAATTTATTGCTGCAGTAGCTGGCTTCATTTTAACACAATTAAATATGGATGTTACTGTAGAACAAATATATCTATATGTAGGGGGAAGAATTGTCGAAGTTGCACCTCATTGTGCAGGTTTAAAAATGTTATTCACCAGTCTCTATGTTTCACTAATGCTACTTTACTGGACTGGTGCTATAGCTAGTCGTGTTAAAACAATTTTTTTACTTTCTAGTGCAACAGTGGTTAGCGTCAGTGCAAATATTATCAGAAACACTATACTAACAATTTTTCATGGTACAGGTCAAGATGAAGCTTTTCATTGGCTGCATGATGGATGGGGTGGAGATATGTATTCTGCTTGTATGTTGGGTTTATTAGTTTTGATGATGAATTGGATAGACAGTCATTTGACAACATCAGTTGAACCTGCAAATCAATAAAGTTATTGATCGAGTCTAGCTTTGAGATTTATCTTAACTAAAATAAATGTCAAAAAATCAATAAAATTTTCTTTGATTTTATATTTTTCTTTATGGGTTTAATAGCCTACAGTCACCTTTACTGTCTACAATTGGTTAGGGTTTGTAGACAGGAAGTCCGTTGTTAAAGACTATCCCCATTTACTTCCTTCTTCTTCCTTCTCAACTTCTTCCTTATCAACTTCTTCAATATTTTTCTTTATGGGTTTAATAGCCTACATTCACCTTTACTGTCTACAATTGGTTAGGGTTTGTAGACAGGAAGTCCGTTGTTAAAGACTATCCCCATTTACTTCCTTCTTTTTCCTTCTCAACTTCTTCCTTCTTCAATATGGTTTATAGTTTAAAAAATCTCCAAAAGTATCAATTTCCACAAATAGTATTACTGGTATTTCTTTTAATCATTTTAGTAGTAGGTACTTTACCAGGTTATGTAGCAGGAAAATGGTCATGGGAAAATACCGCTAAAATTACTAATCTTAAAAGCTTAAAACAAATAAGAAAAGATGGATTAACTATTCCTGATTTGACAACAACATCTCATCAAGAAATAACAATTGCCGATCATAAGTGGTTGCTTCAAAAAATTGACTATGAAAATAAATCTGTCACTTTGTTACTTTTAACTCAAAATGGACAAAAAGACCAGCCTCAAGTAGAATGGATGGATATAAATGGGTATTATCGTTGGAAGACTGATTCGTACAAGCGAGTTAGTTTTACCTCACAGACACCTGATGGAGATAGCATTACAGACTCAGGAAAACAAAATAAATCAGATATAGAAGCTAGATTTTTTAGGAGTTGGACAAATAAACAAACCTATGCAGTTATGCAATGGTACGCCTGGCCTGGAGGTGGTAGTCCAAAACCTGGTGATTGGTTTTGGACCGATAGACTAGCTATGGTATCTCGGAATCGCGTGCCTTGGGTAGCAGTAAATATTTTATTTCCAATTGAACCTTTAGGAGATATTGACCCCTATTTGCCACAACTAACATCTATTGGACAAAAAATTCAAGCATCATTATTAACAAAAGAAGCATTCAAATAATCTGCCAATAGATAGTTAGTGATCGAGATTTCATCAGATAGTAATATAGCCAAAAATTTGGCGTTGATAATTGGTAAGATAATTTTCTACTAGGGGTGATACCCATCACTTAATTTGGTAAAATATTTTAGAGGTATCAGAAACAGACTACTCTTAAAGTTTCATCTCTTGATTTACCAACGCCAAAAATTTAACCACCCGACTAGGAAAACTTAATCAGATTAAGCTACTTTAAACCCTATGATTAACCGCCATTATCAAAAGTTAATTTCTTTATTTTTAGGCAGTTTCTACTCTAGTGCAGTAACTATTTCCTTAGCAACTCTAGTTTTTCCCAAAAGAGCTTATGGACAAATCCAATTACCAAATAACTCTCAGCAAAATATTTCACAGCTTAAAGCACCATCCATAGGTTCCCCCCCCTTAAATCCGAATTTTGACTCAGACCCAGATTTACGATTAAAACGTTACTTACTGGGACCAGGAGACCAACTGTCGATTCAAGTTCAGAGATTTCCAGACCTGAATGTAGCGACAACTATTGGTCCGGAAGGTACTATTCAAATACCTTTAGTAGGAACAGTGCTGTTGCAAGATTTGACAATATTAGAAGCAATAGCAAAAATCACCTCTGAATTAAATCAATTTATTATTAATCCAGAAGTATCCATATCCTTAGTTGTTCAACGTCCTGTCCGAGTCACGATCGCCGGAGAAATCACTAGACCAGGCTATTATCCAGTAGGAGGAAATTATCAAATTTCAGATGCTTTAAATGCAGCAGGTGGTACCACTTTTACGGCAGACCTGCGAAATGTAGAAGTGCGTAGAACTTTAGCTGATGGATCTGTAGTTGCTCAGGGAGTTGATATTTTAACCCCATTACAGATGGGTGGTTCACCTCCCGATCTGCGTCTAGAAGATGGAGATGTAGTGATTGTACCTTATCAGACTTCTATTACAGCCCAAGATAGCGATCGAGAATTACTAACTAACTATAGCCAAGCAGGTCCATTAGCTACTGGTATTGTGACTGTGAATGGGGAAGTAGAAAGACCTGGTTATTATCAGGCAAATCAAGTATCTTCTGCTTTACTCGCTGCTGGTGGTGCATCTCTAACTGCTGATCTACGAAGCATTTTAGTACGTAGGAAATTAAGTGATGGTAGTGTCGTTGAAGAAACAATAGACTTATATACTCCCTTGCAAAATTCTACGGAGTTGCCTAATATTCTTCTCAAGGATGGGGATGCTGTAATTGTACCTACATTAAAACCAGGCTCGGATTTTGGTTATGATCGCGATCTAGTGGGGAAATCGACTTTGAGCCAACAGCAGATTACTATTCGTATTTTTAGTAATCCTAACGATGCCCTTGCTACTACTAATCTTCCGAACGGTAGTAGATTAATAGATATTCTCAATGGTATAGAATTAGATTCAGCCAATTTGGAAGAAATTAATTTGATTCGATTTGATCGGGAAACAAGAAAAATAGTTAGACGTGAACTTAATGGTAAAGAAGCAATATTTGGCGATAGTTCTCAAAATATTTTACTTCAGAATGAGGATATAATTGTTATTGATAGAACATGGATAGGTAATATTACCAATTTATTTGAGAAGTATACACTTCCGATCAGAAGTTCCCTGGAATTTCTCCTGTTTTTCCGGGCTTTGGAACAAGATACTTCTAATGTGTTCTTCGGTGGAGGTAATGGTAATAATGGGAATAGAAACAGGAATAATAATTAATCATAATCAATAATTGATGAGAATTAGGCAGAGGAAAACAATAGAATAACTAGCTAATATCGAATAAAATGTTAAACAGAACCAAGACTAAAAAAATCATTTCTAAATATATTAATAAATACTAGATTATGGCTATACCAATTATTAAACGCTATTTGATGGCTTTAGGACTATACAAGTGGGTAGGAGTAGCAACTTTCACTGTAGCAGTAGGTGTTTCAGGAATAATTGCTTTGCAGCCAAATCCAGAAACAAAAAGTACAATTCTAGGTACATTGAGGAAAATTAGTCCTGTTTTACTATTTTCTGAGACTGCTGCTCAAATCCAACAAAACGCTCAAGCAGTTACTCCAGAAATACTACTGAATGATGAAGTTAGACAGGCAGTAGCAGAAAAAGTATTGGTAGATCCAAGGAAACTCAAAGGAGCAACATTTGTTTTACAAGAAGAGATCTTCTATTTATCTTATGAAGATACAGATAAAGAAAAAGCTGTAGAAATAGTAGATGCTCTTATGGAACAAATAGTGGAGCAAAGCCGAAAAATTAATACTACATCTCAAAGAGCAATTATTGATGAAGTCAGAAAACGTTTACCCGCAGCAGTTGAAGAATTGAGAAAAGCTCAACAACAGCAACAGAAATTTGAGAGAGAAGAGGAAGCATTACTGATTACAGCAAGGGCAGTAGCTTTACCAGGGGCGATCGCAGGTAGCCGACAACAACAAACTCAGATTAAACTTGAGTTAGATGGGGTAGAAGCTCAGATTAAGAGTTTAGAAGAGCAGTTAGGGTTAACTGCAGATCAAGCTTATGTAGCACGGGCACTCGCTGCTGATCCAATTATAGCAAATCTCCGAGTGCAGTTGTATCAAGTAGAAAATCAGTTAGATAAGTTATTATTAGATTTTACAGAAGAATATCCACCTGTAGTTGAGTTGCGTAGGCAAAAACAAGTTGCAGAACAACAACTACAGCAACGTGCAGCAGAAGTTTTAGGGGGTAATGGCATAGCAGCACCATTGAGAAAGGTAGAGCAAATTCGAGTAGATGCTTCTTTAGACCCCACAAGACAACAGTTAGCAGAAGCCTTAATAGCTCTGAAAACTCAGCAGGAGCAACTACAAAGACAACTAGAAACAACAATTCAAACTGAGCAAGAATTGCTAGCTGAGTATGCGACTATTCCGAATAAGCAATTAAAATTAACTCAGTTGCAAGAAGAAGTTGCCATCAAAAAGTCTCGTTTGGATAAGATGCGAGCAACTTTAGAAGATGCTGAAGCCGCTGAGGCAGAGATAATTAGCAGTCTAGCTATTGCTGAGAAAGCTGCTGTTTTCAAGGAGGGTGAACCAGGAGGAGAAAAAAGTATGCCTTTGATGTTGGCAATAGGGGGACTAGCAGGCATAGTTGTTGGTGGAGGCTTAATTTTTGTTTTGGGAATGCTTTCTGGCAAGTTCTATTCTTGGGAAGAAATTCAAACAGCATTGAAAGAAAAAGATGTACCATTGTTGGGTTTGTTGCCAGATGTAATATTTTTTGACCATATGGATGCAGAGGAAATGCCTTTATTAGTTGAGCATAATTCTCCTTATCTTGAATCTTATGAAAAGTTACGGACAAAATTACAACGTCAAGGAACTAAACCTGTGAAAGTTGTGCTGTTGAGCAGTGGAGAAAAAGGGGAGGGTAAAACATTTTGTGCTTATAATTTAGCGATCGCTGCTGCACGAGCAGGTCGGCGGACACTTTTAATTGAGACAGACTTAAGAACTCCTTCAAAAGTTCAATCTCTTAAAATTGTTCCCGAACCACAAAGAACTTTTGAACCGCTTCGTTATTACAGTGATATCAGTAATTGTATCAAACAAGTTCCAGAGGTAGAAAATTTCTATATCATCCCTAGTCCCGGTCCTGTGAAACAAGCAGGAGGTATTATTGAATCAAGTGAGATGAAAAGGTTACTTTCAGATTCGCGACATCGTTTTGATTTTGTTATCCTTGACTCTCCTTGCATAAGTAAAAACAATGATGCTTTGATCTTAGAACCTTATACTGATGGCATGATTATTGTAACTAGGCCAAATTTCACTATGTCAGGTGTACTAACAGAGGTCATAGAACAGTTAACAGGTGATGATGAAGAAGAATCTGATAAATATATTCCTAAGCTTTTGGGGGTTGTGGTCAACGCTGCTGATATTCCAATGGAATATCCATTGGAACAATTTGATGATTTGGATATACCCGAACCACAGCTCGCTGACTCACGGAGAATATCTAGTCTGAACACTGGAGTGGGAACATTGACACAGGTTCGCGATCGATAACGACTTTATTTACTCTCTTTCCTGCGCTTCTTTCGCTATGAAGCGGCTTTGTTCCATGAAATTGGCGATCGCAAGCCAACGCTGTTGTTGAAGTTAACTAGATTTCAACTTTGTAGCTCTTAGACTTACCTTTTTAAATCATACGGTTAAGCATGACACATTTTACTAATAAAATCATGTCCGCACTTTATCATTTGTGTAAAACCAAGGGTTAATATCTACAGGAAATTTACGTTTTTTCAAGCTTTTAAGCCTTCTTCCCTCTCTCCTAGATAACTAAAACCTTCCTCCTTCTTCCTTCTTCCTTACCTTCACGCTTACAATACCGATGCTACCGGATATGATATAAATCTAGTTCCATCAAGGTAAATATAGATTCCAAAAAGCCCTCTGTTTGTCGTCCTGGCATACTATAAATGGCGTTGTCAGAAAAGAAGATGATTGAGAGAATGACCAGCGTCTAGAGTTCAAGGAGAGATGTCATAGATGGTCATAGAGCATGTAAGCAAAATTATATCTGTGTCAAGTGTGGCCGTCAGTTGCTCACAGAATATCAACATAGAGGATACAGTGATGATCTCAAGCGCAACTGCTGGAAAATGTATGTTAATGGAATGGGTTTTCGTGCCATAGAGAGAATTACAGGAGTTTCACGCACAACGATTATGGACGGGGTTAAACTCGTGGGAACACTTCTACCAGATGCTTACGAGCGCAGAAACTATCCCAGAGGTAGGAGAATTGGAGCAACTGGAAACCTTTGTTGGAAAAAAAAATCAAATCTGGCAGAGGAGCTGCTGTAGAGCATTTTCCCACCGGGATTTTAGGTTGGGTAGTAGGTAGGGTTTGCGCTCATAAAGTCTGTTGGTGGGGGTAGGAGACAGGAGACAGGAGACAGGAGACAGGAGAAATGGGGATGAGCGAGGAGGTAGTAGTAAAAATTGTCCCTTTATTTTTCTGCCATAATCATCCCAAAATACTAGCATGCATGAGCTCCCTAGACCGAAAAGCTTGCACTTTGTTAAAGACAAAAAAAGGCAGCAAACCAATATCAGTCAATGCTTTGATATTTAATCAGCAAGCCCTAGGTAACCATAGTGCAGAAACATTTATGGTACTATGGCAGACTATTTCCTGGTGGCAATGTTACTTTTGGGTGAGGGATGGTAATCCAGTTTATCGCAAATGTATTCCAGCAGGAGATCAGATTGTCAGCAAGACTTACATGACTGGTGTAGAGGGAGAAAATACACCTTTACGTCATGACTGAGCTATGTTAGATGGCAAAACCTTGTGCTATTCCAAGTCTGTTGAAATGTTAAAGCACTCAATTGACTACTGATTCATTACCTTAAGTTGAAAGAAATCCCTGTTCCCACCCTGTCCCTATAATTCATCCTTTAATCTGACAACGCCCTATAAATAGATTGTAGTGTCACCATTAATTCAATTGCCACATTCATTACTGTATAACTATATACATTTAGATGCTCCTCTAAGCCCAGTCTTCCTTTGATTCAACCATTGCCCTATTACCTCTGGAGATAACCAAAATGTCAAACTCCCCCTCTGTTTTAAGTACACATCATATTCATACCAGTTGCTGAGGAGGTACTTTAGACTGAAACTTGGACTTGGAATTACTCATGTCTACGTTGATGTAGGTTTTTTGTGCCACGCACTGTTATTTTTACCCTATTTCCTTTCTTTGTGCAACAAAGCCCTATGAAGCTTTAAGTATTTATTCTGGCGAGGAAAATAATCCTAATAAAGGACCTAGAATAGCTCCAAAGACAAAGCCTCCAGCATGAGCCCAATAAGCTATACCACCTGCTTCCATGCCAATATTGGCTGGTGCATTAAGACTAGCAACACCATAAAATGCTTGCTGCAAAAACCAAAAACCTAGGAAAAAAAATGCTGGAATACGAACGGTGGTAATAAAAAATCCTATGGGTAATAATGTGAGAACCTTAGCTTTGGGAAATCTGAGAATATATGCTCCCATAACACCAGCGATCGCTCCACTTGCACCCAAGGTGGGAATAGCTGAACCGGATGAGAAAAACCACTGGGATAAAGATGCTAGTACACCACAAGCGAGATAAAAAATTAAAAATTTCACATGACCTAAACAGTCTTCTACATTATTGCCAAAAATCCAGAGGAATAGCATATTTCCACCCAAATGCAACCATCCTCCATGTAGAAACTGAGAACTGAATAAAGTTACCCACTCAGGAAATTGGGAAGTTGGCAGTGGAACTGAACAAGTATTGCTGAGTTGACAAGGAACTACAGCCCAAGAATAAAAAAACTGCCTAAGTTGAATATCTGACAAACTAATCTCGTACAAAAATAATAGGACATTAGCTACAATTAAGCCGTATACTACAAAGGCTGTTTTGCTAGTAGGGTTTTCGTCGTTTAGTGGAACCACAGTTATCTTTCCTGTTTTGCAACTTGTTAACTAATAATAGTCGTGTCTATACCACTATGTTCTTCTTTCCTACTTCTATATATCAGGACTTACCTAGAGCTACTGTATCTGATAGGGGTGAACGGCCGTTCCCATCTACAGATGGTGTATGATTTGATATTTTGCGCAAGTCCTGTATATTTTAATTTTCTTGAAACTTTTTAGATAGAAGTTAAAAGTATTTACAATTATTAGACATCTCCAATAATAAAAAATAAAATCAATTATCCCACATAAATTATCAATTATTTCCCCTTACTCCCTACTCTCTACCCCCTTTTCTGGAGATTTATATTTGAATTGAAATTAATACACCACTTTTTCTTCTCAACTATCAATTGTTGAGTCTTACAATCTACATCCTAGGCTATAAGTTGTAAATAAACGAGGGCGAAGCGCTATAGTGATTTAAGGAGGGTGTTTTTTAATTTGTCAGTAAGGATATTAGTCTGAAGTTTTCTAGAACGATGTCAATTTTGTTCAACCCCTTGTGCTCCCCAAGCAGGAGCTTTTTGTGCAGCTCTCAAAATAAATGCGCCCATCTGTTCTACTTCAGCTTGGGACATCCAGTTTTCGGTAACTTGACGACAAAAATAAGTATAATCACTACCGTCATATATCATAGGGTCTCTGAAGAAAGCAACTAAATTATTAATATTATCTCGTGGTGGTGTTGCTCCTTCTAAGTTTTTGAGGGATAGAGATATTGGAGGGTTGACTAAATTTGCTCCTCCTACATGACAGTTAAGGCAATTTTTGGCAAAAATCTGTTTGCCTGTGGATAAATCTTCAGCAGAAAATTTCTTTGTTTCTCCTTGTTCATTCAGTTTAATTTCTACTGGTTGTTTAGCGTCTAAATATCTTTTTACATAGGAATCTACAGCAGCTTCGGCTGATTGAGTATCAACAATTATTACTTGAATAATAATTAATATAGCTAGCAGAAAACGAATCAGTAATGATTTATTTAACATACTATTTTTCTAACTTTAATTAAGTACAAATCTAGAATAAAAAATAATCGATTTTAGATTAGGGTTTAATGAAGAAAAAAACAATTTTTTTGTCTCCCATCAAAAAACCAATAATCTAAAATCATTAGTCAATATTTCAAAGAAAAAGGAATTTTAACGGAAGATTTTGCCGCCGCCCCATTGTTTGCCTAAAACTTTAGGCTGTACGAGAATATAACCAGCGATCGCATATAAATCATCCTCTGTGAGATTTCTCATTTCTGGATAAATATCGGCACTCTTTATGCTGGGGTGAAACTCAAATATCTCAACCTCCCCATCATAGGTAGTAGGATTTATCATGTAGTCTATGAGACCTTCTATGTTATCTCGTGGCGGATAGGCCAAAGCTAAAGCTTCTGGACCAAGGCCAATATCAGGATTAGTTTTGGTTATCCCTCCGACATGGCACTGGGAGCAAACATTATTAAATTCGCGCTTGCCTCTGATGTATTCCTTAATACTCAGTACAACTTTTTCACCTTCATCATTCAGAGGTAGAGTCCGGTCGTTATCTGTTAATTCGGCGGCTGTGGCTATGTTAACGAACGTTTGAAACGTCAGAAATACAATGGCAACTACAGCTATGAAAAATTTTTTCAACATTCTTCTCCTTAAAACTGGCAAGTTAATCAACTAACACAGATACATTTATTACTTCAGATTTACTGAACTTTGATCTAATTTTTATTTATCAGTGGTCATGTGTCAATTCGTCAAGTATTTATCAACTCCGATCAAGAATTAGATTTTTGTTCTTGGGCTAATAAATGAGACATGATTGCTTTAGCATCCTCTAAGGCCAAACGGGTCTGAGAGTGTTTATAAGAAATTCCCATTTGGTCACAAAGACGAAGTACCTCGTCTACATGGACATTAAAATCTTCTGCTATTTCCTGGATTGATATATCTGCGAAACCCATAACATTTCTTCAATTCATAAATAATTAAAAAAAATCCCTTGAAGCACTCAAAATCTAATTCTGAGGCATAGTTTGAATTTTATTGTCATTTGTAATGGAATTATGTTGTTCTGCCTGAAAGGGTAAATGGCAGTATGGCCCTGCTTCTAATGACTTAGTAGAAGTAGGAGCAGCAGGATGAATTTTATGAAGGCGAATTAACTGAGCCAGAGTTTTCTTTAACTGAGTACGAGGTACTATTATGTCTATAAAACCATGTGCCAATAGATATTCAGAGGTTTGAAAGTTTTCAGGTAGCTTTTCACGGACAGTTTGTTCAATAACTCGTCGTCCCGCAAAACCTATTGTTGCCTTTGGTTCAGCGATAATAATATCTCCAAGCATGGCAAAACTTGCAGTAACGCCACCTGTAGTTGGATGGGTTAAAACTGGAATATATAGCAGTTTCTCTTCTCGATGACATTCTAAGGCACCAGATATTTTGGCCATTTGCATCAGGCTCAACATTCCCTCTTGCATTCTGGCCCCACCGGAAGCACAAATAATTACTACGGGTAAACGCTCTTTAGTCGCCTGTTCAATTAACCTAGTCAGTTTTTCTCCAACAACTGACCCCATACTTCCTCCCATAAATTGGAAGTCCATCACTCCCAAAGCTACGGGTTCAGCTTCGATGTTGCCGATACCTGTTTGTACAGCATCTAAAAGTCCTGTTTTTCTTTGATATCCTTGGAGGCGATCGCTGTATGCTTTGCGATCGCGAAATTTTAAAGGGTCTGTCCCTCTAATTTTTTCGTTAATTGCCATCCATGTGTTACTATCTATCAAATGCTGAATCCGCTCATTGCCGGATATTTTCATGTGGTATCCACATTCGAGACAAACCATTTGATTAGCTTGGAGGTCTTTTGTGTAAGTTAAAGCACCACAAGCTTCACATTTGATCCAAAGTCCATCAGCAATTTCTCGTTCAGGTCTCTGTTGAGAGTTCTGGGCTGATTTTTGACGATTTGCAAACCAATCAAATAGAGACATTAAAATAAATTAGAGTTAATTATTAAGTGATTAAATTTTTGCTAAAGCGTTGTGTTTTTCACCTATTCAGGTTAATAAGTATACAATATAGAGCTATGACTATCAGCTAATACAAAATAAACTAAGGTCGTTTTAATTCAAAAAAATTCTGTCATAGTTTAAAAAGTTTGGCTTTAAATTCTGGTTATTCTACTTAATTTTTGTCTGCTTAGAAAAGTTTTAGCCCTAAATATCTATACTTTACATCTCCTGAGTAATACACTCTATCTAAGAGTAATTGACTTCATCCAGAAAAATTAGGATGAGAATCCAGGGAAAAATAGATTGAAGTAGGTTGATAATATACCATCACCCCACATAACAGTCAAACCTGCTCCCATTGCTAAAAAAGGCCCGAATGGCATTGGTTGTTTTCGGTCTAGCCAACCTAAAGCGATCGCTCCTCCACCTACAAATGCTCCCATAGTACAGGCGAGAAAACAAGTTAATAGTAGATATTTCCAACCTAACCAAGCTCCGATCATGGCTGCTAATTTGGCATCTCCTCCACCCATAACTGTTTGCCCGAAAGCTATTGAACCGAATATAGAGATTAAGTCAAACAACCATAAACCCAGGACTGCGCCGATAATACCAACCATTAAAAAATTGATTAGATTATTTTCTTGAATATTTGTCTCTAATATGGTCAGCAACTGGAAGCCTAAACCTAAGACTAATCCAGATTGTGTGAGAGGATTGGGTAAAGTCATGGTGTCTAGGTCAATCATAGATAGAGCTAGTAGCCAACTAAAAAAAGTCCAATAACCTAAGGTGGGAATTGTAGTTCCAAATTTCCAGAAAACGAGCAAAAATAAGAAACTTGTAATGACTTCTACTAAGGGATAGCGGATAGAAATTGGACTGTCACAGTGGCCACAACGTCCACATAACCATAACCAAGCAAATATTGGGATATTTTCCCAGGGTTTTAATTTACTTTGACAACGGGGGCAGTGAGAGGGAGGCAAGAGTATAGATAATTTAGAAGGTATGCGATAAATGACGACGTTGAGAAAGCTGCCAATGGATGCACCAAGGGCAAATACAATTAGGGTAAGAGGCCATATTCTCAGTAAGTCCATATTCGGTTAATAAATTTTTGATTCAATTAGTTCTACAGGGACGAAAAATTCACCTGGTAATAAAATTGGCTGATGGGAGAATATTAGACTAGCTCTGTAACTTACAGGACTAATGGCTACACCAAAGGGATGTCTTAGCAGATCAGGATGAGTTTCCAGATAAGTGCGATAGAGTAGTTTAGCCAATTTCTGTAGGGACGGGGGAAGTAATAAAGCAATAGTTGGATCTAAGTATTTTACTGGTCTTTTTTGTGTAGCTTTTACCACGAGGAACCCTGATTTGAAGAAGTAGTCAGTAGGACTGATACTGTTTCACAAGTCATCCATCGAGTGTGTAATTCTGAGGTCCTTTTTCTTTCGGAAATGCTACGCAAACAGAATATAGGACACACTTCATTACAGTCATGGATTGAGATTATACAAACTGAAAATTTTTATTGACACTAATCTTGAACGATTATTTCACCGAAAAACTGGTTCTGAAGTCTCGTCCTTTGAGGGCGACTTTTCATTTACTTTTGGTTTGATAAATATGGTATCATTTCGTTAGTGCACGAGTTAAATTATGAAAGCTCAGATATAAGTATCGTATTTATCCAAGATGAATAGTAGTTCTGTAAAATCGGCAACTGAAATTGATTATTTAATTACAAATAAACCATATAAAAGTGTGACAGGAGAATGGATAGTTATATGATGGCCGGTTGAATATTTATAAATAACGACGGAAGAGTCAGGAGTCATGAATACCGAGTCAGGAGTCAGGATAAAAAAAGAAGGAAGTTTTTGATCACTAATTATCCGGACATGATATTACTACTTTTTCCCAGAGAAACTATATCGAAAAATTTTATAGAGAAGCGAAGGGTTGGTTAGGTTTAAGAGAGTATCAAGTGATAAATAAAACCAGTTTAATGCGTCACTTTATTCTAGTTTTTACTGCCTATAATTTCATCCTGTATCAACAATTAATGGGAGGGCTGAGAAAACGCCCGTGCTCATAAACCTTTGACAAATTTTACAGAAACATGATTAAGCATTTCTCACAGGTATTTCTGAGGTTGGAATAGTGGAGATTTAGTATCTTTCATTGAAACTGAGGAAGTAGGTAGAGTTAATCCTCTCTCAAAATCAAATAGTTTTAACTTCCCAGTGCCAGGACAGAAAGCAAAAAGTGTTCATGTGAGCAAATTAAAAGTTGTATATAAAAAAGACGGTTATACCTATACATTTTGTCAACAGTTGTCCATAAATGTCGAGAAAAATGCCATCTAAGACTTAACAGTTTCTTACAGACACGAAGTAAATATATTGTATTGATGGTTTTAGGGAGTAGGGAGTAGGGAGGCCGGGAAGGTGGGGAGGCCCGATATCGAACAAGCAAAAAATATTTACCGATTTAATTATAGCACATTAATCTCGAATATGCTGTAACTATTCAACAAACATAATATTAAATTTTGTTGATATTTTTCTTGAGCCACGAACCAGCAAAACCAACTACTAATAATCCAATTAATACAGAAGGTTCAGGAACATCTTCAATTGATTGAGGATCAATAGGTATATCTGAAAAACTATTTGCCTGGATAAATACAGCAGAATCGAGTTTCGCATCACCAGCATCAGCGATCGCTAATCTAATACGATGACTTCCAGCACTCAGTCCTAATGCTTGGGCAGTAAATAGATTAGTAAAACCATCATATTCTATATCAAAAAATGGCCCCCCCTCACTAGGGTCATTGTTATTGAAAAATTCCGGGTTACTCGCTTTAGTTCCTAGAGGTTTTCCTCCATTAACTGTATTGATGGCAACTGGAGTAGATGTACCAGGAATTAGAGCAATATTGGTTCCATTTAGGAAGAAACCGAAGACATCATTAAATTCAGAGTTTGTCCATTCTACATATTCTTCAGAAGCAAATACATAATTGAAGTAAAGGTCTCCTCCTTCACTTTCAAAGTCAAATTCCAGAATTGTTGCATCCTCGGTAGTGAATCCAGGAATCAACCCATCCAAATCTGAATCTCCAGGCAATCCATTATCGGTAGTTTGGTGATCTGAACTATTCGGACCTTCGGCATCCGTAGCTGTACCTGTAGTCAGAATAATACCGCTATCGATGCCAATACCAGATGATAATCCATTGGTGAAAATTCCTGAAGCACCTCCTGTACCTATATAGTTGATAGAATCTGGTGCAATGGTAATCCCACTGCCTAAGATTTCATTAACTAAATCATTGCCGTTATTGGTGAGAGTTATGGAAATTGCCTGAGCTGCTGTGATGCCACTGAGAGCAGCGAAAGCTGTTCCAGCAAAGGTTGCTGAAAGTTTTTTGATGAATTGTGAAATAGTCATGATTAGATTGACCCTAAAAAAGTAAGATGTTGACAATACATAGTTGAGTTCTTTGTTTGTTCCTCAACATATTCTTATTTTCAGTAATTTTTCGGGATTGTACTGTGATCCGGATCTTGAAGAGGTGGTGATATTTATTTAGTAATATCTGTGAAGGCAGTTCAACAATTAATAAATAATTAATTATTAATTATTTATTATTACCTCTCCTTGAAAAGAAGAGGATTGACTAATCATGAAAATTTTTCTTCTCTTGGTCGATTGGATATGGCGAGGTCTCCTCGCCATCCCACCCTACGGGAAGCTGCGCTAACGACCGCTTATTATCCCCTTAAAAGGGGAGGCGGATACCCACAATTTTTCGGTAATTAGTATTGGGAATGCGCTCCAATAGCTAAATTGATGGAATAGTTATAAATAAAGAACTGTATCTAGCTACTAACTCCCGACTTCTTCTTCACATACTGCAAAAGTAGTAGATAAGTATTCAAGGCAACATATGCAAGACGACCATTTTTTTTACCTACGACATATCACTTACGACATATCACTTACGACATATTACTTAGTTTTTTTCAATAATCACAGAGAAGTCGATCGCTGTTTATGATATTAGGATTAGTTTGCAAATAATCATATACTTGTTGACAAGCTTCTATTAACAAATCATCTAGATTCAAATTCCATAAAATAATCTTGCCATCGAAACCAAATGAAAAACGATCGCCCCTGAAACTAACAAGCGATCGCTCTCACCTAATATTTATAACCTTGATAACTCTACTTGCGCTTTAACTTGGAACCAGCACCAATAGCACCAAAAGCTAACAAGCCAAAAACTGAAGCTGGTTCGGGTGTTGATTGGACAGTATCATCATTGACCTTAATAGAAGCCTGATAGTTGCCAAAGTAACTATCTGTGAAATAAAGGTCTAAATTTCCTTCAAACCCAGGGGGTTCAAAAGAAAGTACTGTTTCACTGCTGTTATTGAAATTAATAAAATCTATAGAACCACCGAAATCTCCAGAACCAGAAGGATTAATATTACTGAAGTTCAAAAAACGATCACTTTCACTGGTAGAAATAATGGCTAATACTTCTTCTAAAGGAGTAACAATATCAGTATTTGTGAAGGTATCTCCACCAAAACTCAAGGAAAATTCATAGTTGGGTAAATCGCTTAGACTAAATGTTCCATCGCCTATATCCCCATCAAAGCTAAATGTTCCATTACCTACAATGTTGTCAGGATTACCATCATTAAACTCAAAATTAAAAGTTAATGCTTCCGATTTTAAAGGAAAAGAAATAATTGCTAGGGTAGTAGCAAAAGTACCAGCTAAACTTTTTACGGTCTACGACCGTAAAAAGTTTAAAATTTTTTTTGAGCTTGCCTGATTGTTGACCATCATAATTAATTCTCCATCCTTAAATTGATTTGTTCGTTCAGTTTTCTGTGAGTTAGCAGTCTGTAATTAACTCCATGACATATATCATGGCAGAGATTTTTTTTGAATGGCAAGAGTTTATTCAAAAATTTACTGAATCTTCATAAAACCGTCAAAAATTATGCAAAAATTTACCGAATCTTCATATTAAAGTATTTGTAGTTAACATCAATTTTTCCTAAATCTCAACTCTTTTTCCGGAACTTTACTGAATCTTTAAAAATCGGGATAATTGTTTTAAATTGTAGGATATGTTTTCTATCGTCACTAATATAAAATGCAACGCATCTTCTGAATAGCTAAATAACCACAGACCGAATAATCAAACTTAAACCAACGACCAACAAAAACAACAAAACCACCGTGCGAAATTTCTCTTCTGGCAACCTTTTTCTCAACCTACTACCAAGATTTATCCCTATAGCAACTGGCAAAATACCCACTACAGCAATACCTAACAAAGATGGCTGCAGCAATCCAATTTTGCCCAGTAGAAACAGCATAATCATACTTGAAAGGGTAAAAGAAAGATTGATCGCTTGTACAAAAGTTTCTTTATTTAGGTCTAAAGCGAGTAAGAATGGCAAAATAGGCATAATCTGAGAACCGGTGATACCATTTATTACTCCTGTTGTCAATCCTACAGGAACAGTCAGCCATGTTCTCATTTTCTCAGAAAGGATAATAGATTTTGAGCGCAATGCCCATAGAGC
This sequence comes from Okeania sp. SIO1H4, assembly GCF_010672695.1. Lineage (NCBI taxonomy): Bacteria > Bacillati > Cyanobacteriota > Cyanophyceae > Oscillatoriales > Microcoleaceae > Okeania > Okeania sp. SIO1H4. Next base: position 24,072 of record NZ_JAAHGB010000027.1, on the reverse strand, counting down.
ATAGAAAAATAAAATAGCTCCTAGAATAGCTCGACTAATTGTACCTTCTATAGAATTGAGAACGTATACCCCCAGAAGTAACCCTGGGAAAGTGGAGACATAGATAGGCCAAAAATTACTAAGTGCATCTTGAAACTTTCCAGTTTGTGCCATCACTAGGAGGTTACTTGAGAGGGAAGGTACAATAACTAAAGGTATAGCTATTTTCGGATCGAGAAAGGTTGCCATAGTAGGCAAACATATAGTTGAAAAACCTAATCCTGTAATTCCTTTGAGAAAAGCTGCAAAGAAAAATGATAAAAATATGGAAACCACTGTCTGGAGATTCATTTGTCATATCAAGTGTGGATAATTAGTTATAGCGCTATGCGCAAGTCAGAAGTCAGCAAAATTAATGTCAAGTTAGATTTCACAAATAATATTATGTCCGGTAGCATCGTTTGTGTATAAAATTAAGGTGACACTCTTGAGAAAACCTTCTGCCTCCTGCTATCCTAGATAACTAAAGCCTCCTGCCTCCTGCCTTCCTTCCACCAAAGTCTAATTATTCAAACGGACATGATATAAGTTGATCGCTCTCACTCACATTAGGATTAGTTTGTAAATAATCATATACCTGTTGACAAGTTTCTATCAACAAATTATCCAGATTCAAATTCCATAAAATAATCTTGCCATCAGAAGCAGCAGAAACTAACACTTTGCCATCAGGACTAAAACTCACACTTAAAACATTAGCCTCATGAGTATTCAAACTTTTGAGCAAAGTACCTTCAAAATGCCAAATTCTCAATATCCCATCTGTACTACCAGAAACCAATTTGTCGAGAGTTCAATACAAAACAAAATTCACCTGCTTTAATCCCTTGATCAAGCTCTTCATCAGCCTTTTGTCTGACATAACTAGAAGCATCATCGGGTAAACAGCCACCTAAATAATATTGGTAATTATTCATAAAAAAAATTAGGTGATAGCTACTGTTTTCCTATTTTTTTGTCAGATTTTTTTTACTAAAACTATCTCTATAACCCGTATAATATTAATCGAAACCAATTAATTAACTGATAATCATCTCACAAAAGTTGAATTGAAAATGTCTACAAATCTCTGGACTCATCGTCATATTTTATCTCTAGCAGAATTTACACCCAATGAATATAATATTGTACTACAAACAGCAGCTAGTTTTCAAGAAGTTTTAGGTCGCCGGATGAAGAAAGTACCTGCATTACAAGGTCTAGTAGTAGCAAATTTATTCTTTGAACCTTCTACACGCACCCGCAATAGTTTTGAATTAGCTGCGAAACGTTTGTCTGCGGATACTCTAAATTTTGCCCCTGGTACTTCCTCTTTGAGCAAAGGAGAAACTATTCTGGATACAGCAATGACCTATCTAGCAATGGGCACAGATATGATGGTCATTCGACATCGTGATGCTGGAGTTCCCGCAGCGATCGCTTCGGAAATGGATCGCAATGGTTCTGGAGTGCGAATTCTGAATGCTGGAGATGGTCAACATGAACACCCTTCTCAAGCTTTACTTGACCTATTTACTATCTGTATGTTGTTAGACTCAACTCAACCTAGAATAGAACTTTTAGAAGGAAAAAAAATTGCTATTGTGGGAGATATTCTCCACTCTAGAGTAGCACGATCTAACATTTGGAGTTTGACGGCTTCTGGTGCCGAAGTACATTTAGCTGGAACACCTACTTTACTACCTAAATATTTCGCCGAATTTGGCAAAAATAGACCGAGTAAATTATTTGTACATTGGGATATTAAACCAGCTCTAGAAAAAGCTGATTTTGTAATGACCCTACGTCTCCAAAAAGAAAGGATGAGCGAATCTTTATTACCTAGTTTACGAGAATATCATCAATTATTTGGTATTACACGCGATCGCCTCAAACTTTGTCAACCAGGAGTCAAATTATTACATCCTGGACCTGTTAACCGAGGAGTAGAAATTAGTTCTGACTTAATGGATGACCCTGAGTTAAGTTTAATTTCTCAACAAGTCACCAGTGGTATTGCTGTACGAATGGCTTTACTATATCTTTTAGGTGGAAGCAAAACAGAATCTTGAATATAGTTAAGTATTATATTGGTGAGGTACAAAATTACAGATTTTAGAGAATAAGGAATAAGCAACACAAAGAGGAGAAATAAATGTGTACCATTCTCTAAAAAATGCCATAATATAGCAGCAATATTTTCTTTTTGCAGAAAGGCACTTTATCGATTTTTTGAATTATGCTTCAGTTGATAAATACCAATATAGACTGCTGAATATAAACAATTATACTTAAATTATTTTAAATAGAATTACTTTATTGAAGAAAGCAAAAATATCTAAAAAAACAAAATTGAAGCAATAAATAACTCCTGAAGAAAAATCATAAATATTTTTCTTTAACTCCTGAATTATTCCCTGATATCATGTCCGCACTTTATCATTTGTGTAAAACCAAGGGTAAATATCTACAGGAAATTTAGGTTTTTTCAAGCTTTTAAGCCTTCTTCCCTCTTCCCTCTTCCCTCTTCCCTCTTCCTTCTTCCTTCTTCCTTCTTCCTTCTTCCTTACCTTCACGCTTACAATACCGATGCTACCGGACATGATATGAAAACATGGAGATTTTGCTAGAATAAATATAGCTTTTACATGATTGGAAACAAATTATTACTGATATTATGAATTCTATTTTAAAAGTACCTTTATCTACCAAACTCAAACCAGAACAAAATCATTTTGCTATTACTATAGCTCCTTTATCTATTGCTGAAATCTACACTTTAGCGGATAATCCTGCTAATGGTGCTGTAGTAGTAATGAGCGGAATGGTTCGCAATCAAACAGACGGCAAATCTGTAGTGGCCTTAGAATATCAAGCATATCAACCTATGGCCATCAAAGTTTTTGAGCAAATCTCTACAGAAATTCGTAGTCAATGGCCAGAAGTCGAGACCGTGGTCATTCATCATCGAGTGGGACGTTTAAAAATTGGTGAAATAAGTGTTTTAGTGGCTGTCGGATGTCCACACCGTTCAGAAGCTTTTGAAGCTTCTCGTTATGGCATTGATACTTTGAAACATACAGCCCCTATATGGAAAAAAGAACATTGGGCCGATGGGTCAAGTAGTTGGGTCAGTATTGGAGCTTGTGAAGAGCAATAGAGATAGTAGAGTCAGGAATTGGGAGTAGAATCAATTTAAATAAAGAAAAAAAAGGAAGTCGAGAAAAAGTTATTTAACAAATTTCCTGATCGCTACTATCCCACATTCGGTACGTCAATTTGTAACATCAAAAGTAGTATACATTTTTGATTGTTGGTAAATATTTATACAGTATAAATTACTTCTCAAAAGTTAAATTCTCAGGAAAATATTAAGCATAAATACTTACTGAATTATTAATTCCTATTAACGACTATAATTTTTTTTCTTACTTTTGAATTTTGACTTTTGAATTTTGACTGTGGATAATTGGGAACTCTAGAAAAAATTTCTCGTCTAATTGGAACTAGAGCTAAATAACAAAATTATTGAGCCAGTTCCGCTGATGAATCAATATATATTTGTACCCTGGTCTAAGGTTGAACAAACCCTTTCGCAAGTGGAATTGCCACCTGAAAAACTCTCTAACTACGATCTAGTACTGCGCTGCCAACAAGGTCATCGCCCAGATCGTGCAATCTTTGCAGAACTTCTACATCGATACCAACTCCATGTAGATAAAATTTTGTATCATTTAGCCCCTGAATGGCAAGACCGCTCAGATTTGGCTCAAGAGGTTTGGATTCGTGTATACCGTAATATTAAAAAGTTACAAGAACCAGTAAAGTTTAAGAGTTGGCTCAGTCGTATCACAACTAACCTGTTTTATGATGAGTTACGGAAACGAAAACGAGTTACCCCTCCTCTATCGTTAGACGCTCCTCTGACTTTAGATGATGGTATTATAGATTGGGAGATTCCTACAAATACTCCAGGGCCAGAAGAAGAGTTAAGTACACAAGAATTTTATGATTATCTGAGGGATGCAATCTCTCAACTACCAGAAGTCTTTAGGGTAACTATTGTCTTGAGAGAAATAGAAGGTTTATCTTATGAAGAAATTGCAGAAATTACTGGAGTTTCTCTAGGTACTGTCAAATCAAGAATTGCTAGAGCTAGGCAAAGATTACAATTACAACTCCAAAAATATCTAGATATTTGAATGATATACATATAATAAGTAATTTGATTTTGAGTAGAAATTTAGTCAAAATAAATCTCTAAATATTAATCAAATTTAATCGAGTAAAACAAAAATAATTCAATTAGCTTTTCTGAGAAAATATCAAAATTTTATGTAGCGTTGACTATGAATAAAAATGTTAATTCAAATAACTTAGATAATCAAATTCAGGGTGAAAAAAAATGATGGAACAAGAAAGGTTTGAATTAGTAAGTGCATATTTAGATGGTGAAGTAACTCCATCACAACGTAGAGAAGCAGAACTTCTACTTGCTACAGATCCAGTGGCAAAACACCTCTATCAAAGACTACTACAACTACATTCTGAATTCCAAAGGATACCAGTACCTCCAAAAGTAGAACCTGTGGAGATAATGGTTGATCGAGTATTTGATAAAATCGACCGTAGATCAAAACGGAAATTTGTCTTAGGTGGTACTGCTATTGCGGCTCTATGTATAGCATTTATATCGGGAATAATCTCAAATAGTCGGACTAATATTCTGCAGCTAGCTGAACATTCTAATTCTGAAACTGTACAAATTGCTTTAAATGAGCCTGTAATAGAAATAGTGAATCCTAATAATGTGATGTTAACTATAAACGATCCAGTACTTAAAATTCCTCAACCTCCAATTTCACCAGTGAAAAATCAATAATAAGATTGTAAAATTACAAGTAGTTAGCAAATTATATTCCTTTAATATGACTATATTTATTTATAAATTTTATTATACTTGGAAGTGGAAAGGTTTATCAAAATAATTGGGTTATTCACCACGCCTTTTAAGGCGAAATATTTTTGTAGGGTTACTCAAAATCCCCTACTTCCCCTCCTGGGAGGGGGAGGGGCGAGGAGTGGGTTAACTTCTGACTTCTGACTTCTGTACGTCGCCAATCCGACGGCTCCCCTATCTGACTTCGTCAATGGTTTGTCCAAAATCCACTAGGCAGTAATTTACCACCAAATAAATTAACCTTTTCTGGTAACATTAAGTAGCTCCAGACAGTCCATAAGTATTCTCCATTAATTCCAAAAGTATCAATTTTTTGTCTCTGGTACTCGTTTTCTGTTGGATGACGTTCAGGATGATAATCCTCTAATCGATCCAAATCTAGCAAAACGTCTGGATTTGTGAATGATAAGATAAATCCATATACATTCATATCTCCTCTAGTCATCGCTGGATAGCCAAAAGATAGTTCATACAATAGACCATTAGTTATTGCCGGAAAAGCATCCACAACATATTCAGCACAATAGGATTTGTAGTTTACCTCTCCTGGTTTAAGAGTACCGTAGACAAAGACTTGAAGATATTCCACATAATTACTTCTCAAGAAATTACCTTCTAAAGACAAGTAAAAACTACCAGATGCTGTGTAAAACAATCTATCTATTAGTTACATATCGAAGCTACTGAAACGGCATTTGCTGTTGAGTACTACGAATACTCTATAATATAATAGTAAGGTTAAACTTAAATAGAGTTTATGCTAAGACCACAAAAATTAATCAATCGTAATTCTTAATATCTGATTAAATGATTTTAGTAGTAAATATGATGGCTTTTCTACTCCCCCAGTTAACTTTAGGCGCTTTTTTACCAGAGCTACCACTTGATAGTTTATTTTCTACCCAAGGAATAATGGTAATGCTACTAGCAGCTTATGCTGTAGCTATGTGGATGTTTCTTACTAGCGCCCCGAAAGTTCACACAATCATGGTTTCAGATTTAGCCCTTGCTCAACAGTTTTATGAAGGAATGCTGGATTTACCAGTAGCAGAAGTACCTTTACATTATTATTATAATTATGAACAAACATTAGGTGCAACAGGTATAGATCCACTTTATCTATCAAGTGATTATTCCAGACCAAGCACTACTAACCAAGGAACAGGAGTTTCAGATGGTCTGTGGTATCAATTGATGAAAAACACGCAGGTACATATTATTAGTGGAGCAAGTCTTGGTACAAAAAATAATCAACGCCATGTTTGTTTTGATAAAGATTGTTTAGAACAAATATTAATGCGCGTACAAATGCGAGGTATTAAATACAAAATTAGAATTGAGAGACCCCTGAATTTATTAGTTAAAGACTGGAATGGTCAAATAATAGAAATAGCTGAAGTCAAAAACTAAAAATATAGCCGTTAATAACGGCTTTGAGAAGAAATAAATTCCACCTCAAAATAATATTAATAATCTTAAAATTATCATCCTTAACCTATTGTTAAAGAACCGTTCAGCACTCAGCACTCAGCTTTGTTCATTTTTTTTGACGTTTAGAAGGGGATTTCAATCAGAGCTGCTAAAAGCTGATAGCTAGTTAATTATTGCTCTGCTGATTAAATCTAAAAGTATTTACAGATAAAGGTTTTAGTCTTTTTGGGGTCGAATTGCATTGCCTAGTTTTTAGCTCTTTATGCTCAAAAAGGAGCGTATTTTAGGCGCATAGTTGGGCAGAAAAATCATTCTTACAATTGTTACTCCTACCTCCTCGCTGATCCCCATTTCTCCTGTCTCCTACCTCCTGTCTCCTGTCTCCCACCCTCACCCATAAGACTTTTTCAGCAAACCCTAATTATTGCTCTGTTGATTAAATCTAAAAGCATTGACATATAAAGACAAGTGCCTTTTTGGCGTCGAATTGCAGTGCGCTTGTTTCAGTCTAAAACGCTCATGGATGTTAGTATTTTACACAAGAGTTGGGCAGAACAATCTTGGGACAATTATTACTCCTAGCTCCTCTAAATTCCCCTAACTCCTGTCTCCTGTCTCCTGTCTCCTGACTCCTCCTTACTTAACCAATCTATAAGTGTTTAACCGGATTTGATATTATTTCTTATTTCCAGGCATTAAACGATAGGCACTCATACTTAAAGATGCTCCTAGAAGTTGAGAAACCCTGATTTCAAAAGAGCGAACCCCGTAATTAGGAAATTCTGAGCCAATATTAGATATAGGTTCAACAAGAATAGTAAACATTCCTAAACGATTTCCTGCTAAAACATCAGTAAATAAGCGATCGCCTACCATTGCAACTTGTTCTACTGGTAAATTCATCGCATCAACAGCTTTTTTTAATTTACGACGAGAAGGTTTACCAGCTCCAGCAATATAAGGTATATTAAGAGACTCGGCAATGCGACTTATTCTATATTGACTCAGATTATTACTTACTAACCATAGACTTGTGATAGTTCTAATTTCTTCTACCCATTCACTTAATTCAGGAGAAGTGTTACTGTCACGAATTGGTACAAGAGTATCATCTACATCTAAAACTAACCCTTTAATTTGATTTTTTTGAATAATTCCCGATGTTAGACTTAAAATTGAGTTTCCCAAAACTAAATTTGGCTGTAAAAGTTTACCCCAAGACATAAAATTAATATTTATTATAATCACAATAATTTTAAATAAATAAGTTAAAAGTCAAAAGTAAAATATTAGCGCAGTATAAATAAAATACATCAAAGTTATTTATTCATAAACTGCTAATTTTGACTTTCTTACTCATCAAAAAAAAATAAAAAAAACTACTAGCTACTGAGATGATAACATTCTTTCTACCTCTGCAATAGCAGCCTCATGTTCTGCAGCAGTACGACTGAAAATATGAGTACCATCATACCTGGCCATAAAATATAAATATTCAGTATCATCTGGATTAAGAGTTGCTTCTAAACTTGCTAAACCAGGACTAGCAATTGCAGTTGGTGGTAAGCCAATATTAAGATAAGTATTATAAGGAGAAGGAGTTTCAACCTGACGATAGGTAAGAGGTTTCTCTTTTGTTTGACGGATACCAAGGCCATATTCCACTGTTGGGTCTGCTGCTAACCTCATACCTTTCTTCAAACGATTATTAAATACACCGGAAATTACACCTCGCTCCTCAGAAACTACAGATTCCTTTTCTACAATACTCGCCAATGTCACCCACTCATGGAGGTTCAAATTTTCGGCATTATTCAGATTTTTCTGATATACAGGTAATGCAATTTTTTCAAACTGCCCTAGCATTTGATTAATAATAGCTTCAGGAGTATTTTTTTGTGCTTCTATCTTATAAGTATCTGGGAATAAATAACCCTCTAAGTGAGGTATATTACTTGGTAACCAGGGAAATTTATCATAAGGAATATTTCTAGTAGCAGCAATAAAATCAGCAGCAGGAAAAAATCCTTGAGCTTCTAAATATTCAGCCATTTGTTGAATTGACCATCCTTCACGAATGGTATAGCTGAGTTTAACTACATCTCCCTCTAGAATTTTATCTGCGATCGCGCTGAGTGGTTCTGTCGGTGATAATTTATAAGTTCCTGCTTTAAATTCTAGATCGGGATTTTGTATTCCCAACCATTTGACCCAGAAATTCCAAGCTGTTGCAGAACGAATAATACCAGCAGCTTCTAAATCTTCACCTATTTGTTGACCATAAGTTCCAACTGGAATTGTAATTGTTACAGCATTTTCTTCTGGAGACTGAGTAGATGATGTGTTTGTCACTAGAGGGCCACTAACCCAACTCCACCAGGCCCATCCCTGCCAAGCGAAAATACCACAGCTTACAGGCAGAATGGCCAAATAGAATAGGGCACGATTGGAAATTAGTTTAATACTGTTTCTCATTTGATTAGTTAATACTTTATCCTCAAGGTTCTCTTAGCTGAGTTTGTAGCGAAGATGATTCTTTAGGTTATTCTAGAGCATAATTTTAGATCTAAATATTTAATTAAATCACCCTAATTTGCTCAAAATTCCAAAGAGTCTATTCCATATCATGGAAAAGTTGATCTTCTAGCATTGATTGAACCATTGGCTGAATTTCCTGAAACTCTTCTTCTGAAAGCAATTCTAGTTTTCCATCATTGCTTTTACGAGCTGGAATTAAAAATGGATCTAATGGTGTATATATTGCGTATTTCTGGTCTTTATATAAAAAAGTGGCCAACTCTTCGTAATATTCACCTTCTTCATCATTTTCATCTACTTCATCTAGTTCATCTTCATCCCATTCTGGTAAATCCCCAGTAACAGTTAAAGTTATAGCTGTTCTTTGAAGTGTGAGGTTTTGTTCTTCAAGTACAACTTTGGCAGTATCAAAAATTCGATCAATTTCCATTTCATCACCTACAGGAATACTTGCTTGGTCTAAATCTCCTTGTGCCCAAGTAAAGATTTCTATAGGTAAGTCTACTGGTAGTAACATTACATACTCTTGGTTATCTAACTCCATAGAATACTCTACAGTACAACATAGCGATCGCTCTGCCTCATCAGTTAAAGTGACATAAGTTTCTGGAGATTGTCCATTTTCTTGTGATTCTGGGGATGAATACATTTTGGGTATTTTGATGATTTTTTCACTTTAGTAGTGATCTAAGTATAGATAAATTCTGTTCATTAAGCTTCAAACAAGGTCTAAGAGATGGAGTTTTTGTTGATTACCAGTAGGCAGATTTTTAGATTCTGCTAGATAATTACCATATACCTGCATACAATTAACTGTAAGTAGTATGTATTTCAATACTGAACAATTTTTCGATTAGCGGGCATCTTGCCCGCGCTACAAACATTTAATTGTTAATATTTGTAATTCATATACTTGGAATCTGCTGTAAAACAAAGACTGAAAAAATTAAAAATAGTCAGATAATGTGTAGATTTCGCGTTCATAAATAGTCTTAATATACTTGCATAATGCTATATTTATAGATATTATTATATTTTTTTATATACATCAATTTAAATTTATTTCTCTTCTATGTAATAGGTTTTTCTATATCTATCTCTATTGAATTATTTACTTGTGAAATAATATTTGGTTTTCTACGTTCATCCAGCCATTGCTGTAAAATCAAAGCTGCCGCTTTTCTATCAATTAAATGTTTATTCTGAGAAGGAGAAATATTTGCAGCTTTCAACATATCCTCAGCTTGAACTGAAGTCAAACGTTCATCAATATATTCTATAGGTAGAGCCAGAGCTTGTGACAATCTTTGAGCATATTTTTGTATTTTTTTCGCTTGAAAACCTATAGAACCATTCATAGAATATGGTAAACCTACGACCAGAACTTGTACTTGACGTTCTTGGACAATAATTTTTAACTGAGCTATATCTTCTTGAAAAGAGGTACGTCTAATAGTAGTAATACCAGTAGCAATTAAACCAGTACCATCACATCCTGCAACCCCCACACGTTTGTTCCCTACATCTAAACCCAGGGCTGAAATTCGAGATTGAGGCATTGAAAATTCAACTCCTTACTTCTACTTATATTATTTGTATTATTTGGATTTATGACACATCTCTAATTCCTTCTCTTGGTCAGTTGGAGATGTTCAAAAATTAATAACTAATAATTAACAATTACCTCTTCTATTATGAAAAACAGATAGGATTGACCAAAATAATTTTAATTTTCTTTTGTAAGCATTCAGCCGTTAGTTATTAGCCATCAGCTATTGCTTTTTTTTTAGTTCTAGATAAAATCTTTACTAATTGAGTCAGAATTAAATTTTACTATAAAAGCTGGCTGAAACAGTCTATTTTGATTAAAACTGCCTCATGAGAGCTGACAGCTGACACCTAACAGCTAATAGCTGAATGCTTAAATTATTTTTCTCCTGGTTCCGAAAGACTTCAAGCTGGAAATTATTAATTATTTGCTGAGAAAACTTCACTATTATCAGTAATCAATTAGCCTCCTAACGGAGGAACTGCGGACTTCAGTACCTTTGCAATAAGTAGGCTTGACATAAAGAATAGTCTCTTTTTTTATCCCTTTAAAAAGGGAGGCGCATACCCACAATTTTTCGGCAATTGATAATTTAACTTATAGATAATAATTGATTTTATAGCAGTTTGCACTCGTCTAGTTACAGATTTTATCTATAACAACTTTTGATAATAACTCATAGATTTTAGTTGTAAATATACCAAAACAAACTGCTATATATTTAATTGTTGGAGATGTCTATTAATATTAATTAGACACAAGTAATTCCTCATTTATGAGATTTTCCATTATCATCTTCCTCTCCACTTGTTAAATTAGGAGAAATAGTTGGCGATGGAGAATTTACTTGCTCATTTGTAGCTTCCCAATAATAATTATTATGATTAGTTTTCAACTGAGAATTATTACTTTTACCATGTTTATTTTGCATCATTTTCAACAAAGAACTACGACTAGGAACTGGTTTACGAACTGGTTGCAGACCTTGAAGAACTTCCGAAAACTGGAGGTCAGAAATAACAGACTTAGACTCTCGAAGTTTATGCCAAACAGAACGAGACATCAACAAAGAATGTTCAATTTGTTGAGCTTTTATCTTTTCTAAATATGCTTCACGTTCAGGTTGATAATCAACAGAAGCAAGTTGTAGAGATTGATCGGGAAAATCTTGAGCCAACGTTGCCATTTGAGATAATAACTCTGGATACAACCAAGTATAAGCTGGATGTACAGTTAATTGAGCTATATGTGGTTGTGTACCATCACGACATAATTGTACTTGAAAGTAGCCGATCGCTGCCTTACGTTGGGGTTCAAATACATACCCACTAACCAATTCATTATGATTTAGCCATTGCCTTACTCCCTCTATTAAACTACTAACAAAGCCAGTTTTAAAATCTGGGATATGGCGGTCGAATACTTGCCGTACTAGAGGAGGCATAGATGCTGTGTCCAATTGATAGAGCAACTGAGCATCAGCATTACTCACAGGTAGTAAGTTTGGTAAATTTGGCTGAGAAAGGGCTAACTCTTGTAATTGTTGGGGAGTAATTGTCCAATAAGTAATTTGAGCTAATGGCTGAAAACCATTTTGGCGATAAAGGGCCATCGTCTCTTTATCGTTAACATTAACTTCCAATAACCATGTGCGTGCTTCCCAAATTTTCTCAAAGCAGTATCGTAATAGTTGAGAACCTATTCCTCTGTTAGTCCCTGTTTCTTCCGTAACTATTCCTTCTACCCGCCAACTGCTGCGAGTGCGGTTGCTAGGAGAGACCTGGATTGCCCCTTTAATTTGTCCATCTACTTCTGCAACATAGGAAATTAACAAATATTTGCAGGGATTAGGGAAAAGGCTCAATAATTTTATAGGCCAGTACCAACGACTAATTTGTGGTAATTTCTGGCTTAAGCTAATAGGAGAGAGGTTAAAGGTAACATCTCGATGGTTGTGTTGTACCTCTGGAGTTTCCCTACATAGGTTCTTGATAGCTTCTAGGTCGCGGTACTCTAGGGGACGGATGACCACCTGACTTTTGTTTTGGCGGGTTAAAGGTTTCATTATTTTTTCTTCTAGATTTTTAGGTGCTGATATCAAATAAAGTTTTGATTTTTGTGGAGCTGGAAATTTGGCTAAATTAGTTTTTAGTCATTCAAATAATTTTGAATGACTAAAATGGGCGTGAGTTTATAGTTGTTTAAGATTAGCTATATAAGCATTAGTAATACTTTATATCTTGCTCATTCCAGTAATCTTCACTTTTTTAGCCTTCATTTCCATCAACTTCTTGTTTTATGATGATGATGACCTGATCAAAACTACTGGGGTTTGTTCATCCGCGTTTCCTGCGGGATTACTTCTTAAAGCTTCCTCTAATAAAGAAGTAGATACGTTAGAGGTTGCTGCTAATATTTTAACTGCTTTCAAATCGTTAACATCTACTATTGCTGCACCCAGACCAGTTGCTTTTTGTATTTGTTCTACTAATTTTTGAGGATTTTCTGGACCTAAAACTATAAATTGGTCATAAGGAGGTAAAGTTCCGGTAACATCATCTATTAGTCTGGCTTGTTCTCCTGCAAATTGATAGAACATACCAGGTTTCCCTAATAATTTGGCTATGGCACCTCCTAAAAAGGCCATAAATACTTTGATTGGTCCAACAATATCTACCAGGGTTTGCATCCCACAGGCTGTTGCCAGACTTGAAGTGGGCAGAAAGAAGTAACAGATACGTTTGGCTACCCATCCCGGTTTAACGTCAGTAGGGTGACGAAAACGACCTTGTATTAAGGCCAGGGGTGTTTCACCGATGGTAACTATGTCCCCTGGTTGAGCATGAGGAACGACATAACGTTGGACAATTTCTATCGGATCGTCTAACTCTGTTAATAAATGAGTGCGAATGGGAAATACTGTTGCATTTTGCGCTTCTCGCTGATTTGGAGTAGCTTTAGGATCGGGAAATTTGAGAGGTACTACAATATGGCGAGTTTTGGGAATGCGACCTTGAGGCCCATAGGTAATATAATTGACTTTAATCCAAGCTGACTTGAGTTGGTCTAAATTTTCCCCACGAATATCTATTGATATCTTCAGTTTTGTCTTTTTTCCTACTTTAACGATATAAGCAAACCAATAGTTATCGGGTCTAGCTGGAGCATCTTCATGGAAGGGAATAATTTGAGTTTGATAATTTACTTTTTCTAAACTTGCACCAGACAGCAGTTTTACCTCTGCTTGTATTTCTGGCACCATAATTTCTAAGCTTTTGGTACGGTTGCATAATTCCATTTCACCCACTAATAGGTAATTTTCTGGTTCTGCAACTGCTAAATGCCATTCTCCAGAGGTTAGTTCTAAAGCATTTCCTGGACGACTACGATATTGTAATTCTAGTGCTAACCAGCCTAAACTTAGAAGTATAGTTAAGACTATAATTCCTGTTGTGAAAATTTCTATAATCACTTAATCTCCTGTTAATATTTATTTGAACTAAGTTTATACCGTTTCACAGAAGTCAAAAGTCAAAAGTTAAAAATAAGATTTTACAAGCTTAAAACTTTGACACTACAATAATTTCAGGAAATTATTTCACATCTAAGATTTGAAACTATTTGTGACATCTCTAAAGTGAATTGGTATTGCTTAATATAATTTCCTTAATCTTATTTGAAAATTCAGCTTATTTTAGAGGAGACTTTTTGCATAAGCTTAGAAACAGGGAATAGTTTAAAAACAAGTGTATGAAAAAGCATTTATATTTATCGTTCATCTTTTCCCTGATGGGTTTATAGCGCTTTTCATTTATAGCAGAAGGCACAAGGAAGAAGAAAAATATTGCGTTGTCTGAGTTTTAAGCTTTTGATATTTCAAATCAGGGATTACTTCTAACTTCTGACTTGCGCGTAGCACTATACTGGGCTATTTCCACCGCATTGTACTATGTTGATTCAGACGACTATGGTCGCCACAAATATTGACATATATCATACTTTATGATACAAAAACATACCTTCAATTTCTGAGAACTTATTAAAACAAATTTTAAAAATACAAAGTCAAACAAAAGATATAAGTTATTGGGGTTCTTTTTCTTGTAAAGATTTGTAAACTAATAGATAGTGTCTTGCTGGATTGGTTTCTAGAAAAAATTAGTCCCACTCAGAAAAAATACTTCTAACTCTCTGCTGCTGATGCACAGAATAGATTTGGAGTATTTTCGCAAGAACACAAAACTAGAAATTTACTGATTTTTGAACTCAGAAATAGGACTTTTATGAAGCAACTTATGATTGCCGAACGCTATCTATTACTTGTACATATATTGTCAACAGTTTTTGGACTAGCAGGTCTGTTAATAGTTCTACCTAATCCTGAAATTATTATCAGTTTGCCTCCGGTAGGACAGACTGCTTTCCAATGGAGCATGGCAGGAGGAGGAGCAACTTACATTATCTTTGGAGCATTAGCAGTTGCCTTGTATAGCATGAGGAATTTAGGAATAGGTACAACTCTGGCTTTTATGCTGCCTTCTGTGTTTCTATCTTTGAGTAGCGAACTATTGGGCACGAGCACGGGTTTTCCTTTTGGGGATTATGCTTACCTGAGTGGCTTAGGATACAAAATTGCAGGTCTAGTACCTTTTACAATTCCCTTATCTTGGTTTTATATGGGATTAGTTTGCTATTTACTAGCTCGTTGTAGTTTACAGGTTAAGAGTTCTAGCTCTTGGTTGCGTCATGTAGGAGCGATCGCTACAGGAGCAATGCTTCTAACAGCTTGGGACTTAGTCCTTGACCCAGCCATGAGTCAGGCACCATTTCCGTTTTGGACATTTCAAGAGGAAGGCTCTTTCTTTGGTATGCCTTACCGCAACTTATTGGGATGGGTAGGTACAGGTGCAATATATATCTCTGTAGCTGCTTGGTTTTGGCGCAAGAAAACAATTTCATTGTCCCGCCAACATTTAAATCTGCCACTCATTACCTATTTAGTTAACTTTGCTTTTGGAGCAACAATTACTGTCGTTGCCTTAGATGCTAGATTCTTATTACCTACTTGTTTGAGTGTAGTGCTAGGGGTAATTCCAGCGATCGCCCTGTGGTGGATATCTCCAGCTAATCAATTGAGTGAGGTGGATATGTCCCTCGACAATGCTATGAGTGATGATCAGGTAAAAGTACCTGTGACACAGGTAAATATGGCTGTAAAATAACTCACAAGTTATATCAATTTTAGATTTTAGAGAGAACACCAGGGGCAAAGGTATTTGAAGGAATAAATTCTTGGCTTTGTTTGAGAGATAATATAAAATCTAAAATACTGCCCAATAGAATCCAAAATCATGCCTGAAGCCTTTTTTTTTGTCATTCTACTGTTGCAACTACCAGCAACAGCTATCTTACTATCGCGTCTGATTAAAGGTCCTACTCGCCAACCACCATTAAAACCTGACTCACCCACACCAGAATTAGTAGGTAAAGTAACTGTTGTCATACCAACTCTTAATGAGGCCACTCGCATTACTCCCTGTTTGCTGGGGTTGAGTCGGCAAAGTTACGAAGTGCGGGAATTTATCATTGTTGATAGTAATTCGGTAGATGATACCCAATATATAGTTAAAACTAAGGCAGAAACAGACCCAAGATTTCGCTTAATTACGGATGACCCTTTGCCCTCTGGATGGGTAGGTCGTCCGTGGGCTTTGCATACAGGCTTTTTGAGAAGCTCCCCAGAGAGTGAATGGTTTCTCGGGGTCGATGCAGATATTCAACCAAACCCTGGGTTGGTCGCTAGTTTGGTCAAAAAGGCAGAAGCTGAAAACTATGACCTGATTTCGTTGTCGCCACAATTTATTCTGAAATATCCAGGAGAACTGTGGCTACAACCTGCTTTACTCATCACGTTAGTCTATAGATTTGGACCAACTGGCACGGGGGCACAAACGCCGGAACGAGTTATGGCCAATGGTCAGTGTTTTCTGTGTCGGCGCTCGGTGTTGTCAGAGGTGGGGGGTTATAGCAGTGCTAAGGGTTCTTTTTGTGATGATGTAACTCTGGCTAGAAATATTGCTGCCCAAGGTTTTAAGGTGGGGTTTTTGGATGGGGCGGAGGTTTTGCAGGTCAGGATGTATGAGGGTATGGCAGAAACTTGGCAGGAGTGGGGGCGATCGCTTGACCTTAAGGATGCTTCCCCTACTGCTCAAGTTTGGAGTGACCTTTGGTTATTGTCAGCTACGCAGGGTTTACCTTTGTTGATAGTTTTGAGTTATTTATTGTTTAGTTTGTCTGTTGATGTTTCTTTATCTTCCAGGTTTTTATTGTTTGGATTAAATTTATTTTTACTATTAATTAGATTTGCTTTGTTATTAGCGATCGCTCCTTCTTATGATTTAAGTAAAGCTAAAGTTGGTTGGTTATTTTGGTTATCTCCTTTAGCAGATCCTTTTGCAGTTTTGCGGATATTTTTATCTGCTATAAGAACTCCTAAAAAATGGAGAGGTAGAGTTTATGATAATGGTTAATATACTCTCTTACTTGAGATTATTTTTATTTTCATACCTTGATTCAGCAACGCCATCAATTAAGATAAAACTTATAACTTTTCCCTAATAGACATCTCTACAAAAATAGGGAGTAGGAAGTAGAGGAAAAAATTGATGAATAAGAGTACGATAATTGATTTGATTTTTTATTGTTGGAGATGTCTAATGTCAACTTGAAAAAAGAGTGTTGCGAATAATAAGTGGGACAAAAGACAAGTGCAGGAAATGTTCCTTTGACAAAGCAATGCGACCCCGTGATGACGCCAGTTGCACATGATAGCGCACCAAGAAAAAAAGAGAACTGATGACTTAAAAACTGGTATTGAAACCATTCATTCTGACTCCTGACTCCTGACTCCTGACTCCTAAGAAATATCCTAACTATTTGTAGCAAACATTTATCAAATTAGTATAATGTCAACACTATCATCCCATCATGGTTGGAATATTACCGAAGCGCAAAGAGAAATTTATAGACAACGTTCAAAAGCATCTAGTCGTGCTAAAAAACAAGCCTTAAATGGAGAAGGGCAAAAACCTATTCATCCGATCAATATTCCCAATCTAAATCCTGAAAAACTGATGCCACAAATGCCTAGAAATAAATGGCGAACCCTGTCTTTATTTAGTGGTGGTGGCGGTCTTAACCTTGGTTTTGATCGAGCAGGTTTTACTCATATTGCCTCCTACGATATTCTCAAGGAGGCTGGTAATACTTTGCGTAACCTTCGACCAGATTGGCAAGTTTTTTCAGGTGAAAAGGGAGATGTCACAAAGATAGATTGGCGCTCCTATTGTGGAACAGTTGATATTATCCATGGAGGTCCACCTTGTCAACCTTTTTCCGTTGCTGGTCGCCAAAAAGGTCAGGAAGATAATCGTGATATGTTTCCCGAATTTATTCGTGCTGTGCTGGAAATTAAACCTCTAATATTTGTGGCAGAAAATGTTACTGCATTGATAAGTAAAAAATTTAGTAAATATGTTGAAGAAGTTATTGAGTTTCCTTTAGTTCCTCACTATAAACTCACGAAATTTATCTTGAATGCTCCAGATTTTGGCATTCCACAAATTAGAAAGCGGGTTTTTTTAGTTGGCTTTCGTGATGAAAAATGTTTAGGAAAATATCAACTTCCTCAGCCTACCCATTATTGGCATCATCTACCAAAAAATAAATCTAAAAAACCAATTCAACTTAATATTTTTGATAATTTAGAAGCTCCAGAAAAATTACAATGTTGTATGGGAACTCGTGAAGCTTTAGGATTACCAAATATTGGATTTGATGCTTTATCACCTACTCTCAGAAGTGGATTAACTGGACCCCGCCATACTACCTCTATTTTAAGTAGCGTTTCTGCACAAAAGGCTTGGGAAAAATTACAAATTTGGCCGAATGGAGTAGCTAAAAATAGAGAAAATGCACATTTATTTGTAGCAAAAAATAATCATTTTAGGCTATCTGTTCCTGACTGTGGAATCCTCCAAGGTTTTCCTGAATCTTGGCAATTTTCTGGTGCAGTTTATCAAGCATTAGGTCAAATTGGAAATGCCGTACCACCACCTATGGCTTATCAAATAGCAGTATCTATTTCTCAGGTATTTTCTTGAATAGCTTCTGTTACAAGTTCTCTTAAACGTTGAGCATGATTATTAGTTATTCTTTCCAAATCTTGAAAATATGAAGCTGGAATATGAGGATTATTTAAAGTTGAACCTCTCTCTATTAAATATTGACATCTATCTCTTAAAATTAAAAGCATTCTCTCAGGAGAGTAGCCAAATTCTAAATCCATTTTATTTTGATATTCTTGAATTGTGTATTGTCTTTTGTGCAAACGTTGAGCATCTTCGAGGGTATAAATCTCTTTTTGCCCAACAATTTCATATAATAAAGATATGCTAATCAGCTCTGGTATTAATTGAGCAAGTTTATAATCTGATGCGATATAAGCTGATTTTTCACTAATCCAAGAATTCATCATTTTAGGGGAAGCATACAAGCAATATTTTAGGTTTTTACCACCTTTGTCATAGAAACCAAATAACCAATGTTTTCCTTTCCACTTCTTAATATGCTCTGGTCCAAAATCTCTAACTGTAGTTACAGAAGTCTTTGTAGTTGACTTTAATTCAAAAGGAATTTTTAGTTTATTTAAAGTTAAGATGGCATCTGTTCCACTACGAGTTGAGTTAGCTGGTTTTTCTAAATTAAATAACTGAATTAATTCCTTTTCCCGACTATCGTCTTGGACTATCATTTATATACATACTAAATTTAACAAACCATATTTTATAGCAGAGAACAGGCAACAGGGAACAGTGGAAAAAGCTTTTCTCTGTCTCAGGTCGATCATCAATCTCTGTCCTAACCAACTCTTTCCTTGCTATATAATATCAAATCCGGTTAAACAGTTATAGAATGCTTAAGTCATTTCAGTTATCAGTTATCAGTTATCAGTTATCAGTACCTCAATGGAATAGGGAGGCTTGAAATACTGAATCTATTTTTTTTCATCCCCTTGAAAGGGGAGGCTTGAGACCTTATTTTTTGGTCAGGAGGAGTCAGGAGTCAGGAGTCAGGAGGAGAGAGAATTACAAAGATGAGCGTAGTTATGACGATTGGAGAATTTTTTATGTCCAATAAAACAGATTTGATATAAACAATAATTAGGGCTTGCTGATTAATGATCAAAGCATTGATAGATAAAGGTTTTAGCCTTCTGAACTTCCCTAAAAGTGCGCTTGTTTTAGTCAAAAACGTTCAAAAAGTTAGCATTTTGGGCAAATCAAGGACAAAAAAATTTAGTGACAATTCTTACTTCTACCTCCTCTAAATTTGCCGTGTCTCCTGTCTCCTGTTTCCTGTCTCCTGTCTCCTGTCTCCTACCCCTACTAAAAAACTTTTGAGCGCAAACCCTAATTACATCTGTCGTGCCATCAAATTAGCAAAGAACCCCTCCCGATTTGCCAATTCTGCAAAACTCCCATGCTGTATAACTTTTCCCCCTTGCAAAACATAAATTCTGTTAGCATTACGAATCGTACTCAACCTATGAGCAATAACTATCCGAGTTACCCCCAACTGCTCTAAACTCTCAGTTACTATAGCTTGAGTACGATTATCTAAAGCACTTGTCGCCTCATCAAAAATCAAAATTCTGGGTTTCAAAACCAACGCTCGTGCAATTAATAACCGTTGCCTTTGCCCACCAGATAAATTTCCCCCTCCCTCAGACACAATAGTATTCATTTCCATTGGCATTTCTTCGATATCATCTGCAAAACCCGCCATTTCAGCTGCTTCCCAAGCGTCATCCAACGTTACTAACGCCCCGCAAGCAATATTCTCAAAAATGGAAGCACTATTGAGTCCTACATTCTGCAACACCACCCCTAACTGTCGTCGCACTCTTGATACATCTAAGGTTGATAAGTCGCGTCCATCATAATAAATAGTTCCTGCTACTGGTGTTTCAAATCCTAATAGTAACCGTACAATAGTTGATTTTCCACTGCCAGAAGGTCCGACAAGAGCAATAAATTCTCCTGCTTCTGCTTCAATGGTAATATCATTAATAATAAGTGGAGTATTTGAACGATATCTAAAACTAAGACGATCTAGTTTTATCCTACCGGAAAGTTGCCCTGGGTCAGATTTGTTGATGTCTACTTCCGGTTTTGCTGCTAAAATAGGTTGAGCGCGTTCCCATAAGATTGTGATTTCTATAATATTGACGATGGTTTTGCTTAAGTTTGTCGCTCCACTAATAAATGTACCGAATGCAGTGTTAAAAGCTAGAAATTTTCCTATGGATAAAACTGTTTCCTCTGTTTGAATTAAATAAACAGTTAATGTAAACAGTAAAATAGAGCTTATTGTTGGTAAAGCTGTGTTGAAGGCAGTAACTAAGTCTTCAATGAGTTGCTTACCGAGCATTAGTCTTGTTTGTTGGCTGTATTTTTTTGCCCAATAAGCAAAAGCACGTTCTTCGGCACCAGCAACTCGTAGTTTTGAGACTCCACCAATGAGTTGCACTGTCAAACCGAATATTTCTCCTGATATTTCTTGAAAGGAGCGTAACTTGCTACGGGCGATCGCTCCTGACCATAGGGTGACAAAACTGGTGAGGCAAGCGATAGCAAAAGCGATGAGAGCAAGGGGAAAACTATAGATGAATAGTAATACTAAATTCAGTAGGGAGAAAAAGCTGGTGAATATTGTTGTGAGGATAGTGCTAGTGAGTCGGTCGCGAATTTGACTGATAGCAGAAACGCGGTTTTCTAAGTCTCCTGTAGAATATTCGCGAAAAAAGGCTGGTGTAAGTTTGAGGAGTCGGTCCCATATTGCTGCTTGAATGGTGGAGCTAGATATGGTTTTTAATCTGAGAGTGACAAAGCTGCGGGTTAACTGAAATATTGTTACTCCAAAACTAGCTGCTAACAAACCCAAACCTATTTCTATTAATAATTTTTCGTTGGCATCGGGAATTGCGTTATCAATGATGATACCTGTAGCTACTGGTGTCAACATTCCTAATAAGGTAGCTATGACTCCAGTGACAGCAACTGTCAGCAAATCTTTAAATCTACCTCTAAAAGCTAATTTGAAGATATCGAAGGCTAAAATATCTCTATTGGGAAAAGGGCGGTAAAAGGTGTAAGCTATTGATGCTAATTCTTGAGCTGTAGTCTGGTTGAGTGGAATGCGGGTAAATTCTATGGGGTCAAAAATTTCATAGTTTGCTGCTTTTAGTAGGGCAACTGGTCGATTTTTGACTTCGTTGTATGCTAATAGAGGTCCGCAGTCTTGTTGCCACCATTTATTTGTGAGGGTGACGCGACGGGTGCGAATGTGGGAGGTACTAGCGATCGCTTCTATGGGGTCTTCCCATCCTGCTTCTGTTTCTTCGGTTTCTATTTTTGGTATATAATTAACAGTTATGCCTAATGCTTTGGTTACTATACCGAAAGCAATTAATAGGGGAGTACCTGTTTGGGGTATTTGACTGAATTCCGGTTGCAGCACTGATGCTAATTCTATTAGTGCTTCTTGTGTCTTTTGTCGGTTTAGGTCTTGATTCATAGTATAGCAGGGAACAGGGAACAGGGAACAGGGAACAGGGAACAGGGAGAAATAATTAATAATTTATGGATAATAATTAATTTTATTTTTTGTTGGTGATGTAGACATAATCAGGACTTACGCAAATTTACCTTAAAAACACCATATGTAGGGGCGAATGGCATTCGCCCTCAGTCTATTTGTCTCCGTGCGTAAGTCCTGTAATTGCTGTTTTGCTCCAAACTATTGTTATTATACAATGATAGCAATCATTATTTAGCAAAACATCAACCTTAGTAGCAAAAAAAATCTAGAATATGATATTATTTACGTTAGCTTCTACCGCCTCAACTATAGTAGGTAGTATTTTTCTTTTTACTGGTATTGCCAAAATTATAGAACCTTGGAAATTTAGCCAACATATTGCCAAACTAGATTTAATAAATACTCAATTAATTATACCTATTTCCCTTACATTTACTGCTATTGAATCAGCTTTAGGAATTGCTTTAATCTTAAGAGTTTTACCAACCATAATCATGCCATTAAGTATTTTATTATTACTTAATTTATCAATGCTTACTTACTGGAGTACATCAACTGGTAAAACTGAAGATTGTGGTTGTTATAATGGTTTGTTAGAAATTACTCCTACCCAAAGTTTAATTCTCAATGCTATTTATATTTTTCTGTTAATATTTGCTGAATTTTTTGGTCTTTATCGACCTACTGTTTTGTGGCAATGGCTGGTAGTATTAATAACTTTTATCATTAGCTATGCTTTAGCTGCTGGCTCCCTAGAATATATGCAAGAAAATGGTCGTCCGTATCTTGATTTTACCCCTTTACAAGAAAACAGAAAATGGCGGTTAGAATGGCTGGGAGAAGATTCAGAATCTCTAATGTCTGGGTCTGTAATTGTGGTATTTATGAGTCCTGAATGTTCTCAATGTAAACATTGGTTAGGTGTGTTGAAGTTAGTGCAATGGCAAGATGATTTACCAGCCATAGTTGGATTAATCGATACTGATGATATTCAAAAAGGTCAATATTTTGTAGATAGTTATTTTTTGAATTTTCCCGTTGTTGCAGTAGATAAAAGGTTGTATAAAAAATTGAAGATAGAGGTAGTACCTACAGCAGTTGTTTTGAAAGATGGAGTTATTCAAGAAAAATGGATTGGGTTAATGCCAATGTGGTTTATTAATAAAATTAATCAGGGGGAGAATAGCTATAATCGAGTTTAGGAATTTATAGTAGATTGAAGGTAAATGAGGTACAAAGATGAATGTTAATTAATTGATAATTGATATGGATAATTGATAATTACCTCTGGTTAAAACCGTTACGGAATTGAATATAAGGAAATATTATTTCTTCTCTTGGTCGATTGGATATGGCGAGGAGACCTCGCCATCCCATCCTTCGGGAAGCTCCGAAGATCGACCGCTGTCTTGGTTGATTGGATATGGCGAGGGGACTAGCTCTTGACAGAGCCGCTCCGCTAACGCCATCCCTCAACCGCTTTTTTCCCCTTCAAAGGGGAGACTTTAAACCAGAATTATTTAATTATTAATTATTAATTATTAATTATTCGCTAAAGTGTTTGTATTGCGGGCATTTGGCCCGCAACTGGTGTACCTCACTAATATGAAATACGCTGTAAAAGCTATGATGAGTATCTTAGCCTCACGGGGTGACAAACACTTCAAAAACATTGTTAAATAAAGGTTTAAAGGCTATAGGCGAGTGTGAAAAATTGAGATAATTTGTGATCATAATCATCATTATTGGTGAGGGTGGTAGGTAAGCGATCGCTCATCCACACCATCACAGGGAAAACGCATCTAATTTTTTTGACAAATGACTAAAAACCCAATAATGCCCTTGACCTCACAGGGTTACAAGCAGCTCAAAACCATTATTGGATAAGAGTTCAAAGGACATTTAGCTGGGTCTT
>NZ_JAAHGB010000026.1:0-82374 GCF_010672695.1 Okeania sp. SIO1H4 | reverse complement strand
AGTTCATTTCTATCTAAGCCCTAAATAGAGAATATTTGGCTTCACTCAATACTTGACACCAATCATTGTACTCCTCAATATTTTTCTCTGGCGACAATGAATTAGCCCTGCCTGATTAAGGGGGGTTGAAACCGCCGTTCGTTTTTCCGCCCCCGCGCCTAAATTGAGGGCGTTACCAAGCTCTCGAACTTCCTCCGTGTTAATTATTATTCATAAACTTTGGTGCAGATATTAGGGGTTTACCTCTCTCATCTGTTATGGTCTTTTGATTTTCTTCTCTCAATTGTTGAGATTGGTCTGGAGGTATAGGTATAGTTTGATACTCTACAGCTTCTGGAGTTGGAGTCTGATATTCTGGAGTTGGATTCAGCCAGGTTTGCCAAATTCTAATTTGACTCTGAGCTGAGTTATAAGCAACACTATTTACCGGGATTTTTCTAGCAATCTCAATAGCTAGTGGTACATTTTGATTAACTTCGTCCATAGCGATCGATAAAATTTGTTGACCCCATTGATTAATCAACTGGGAAGCTTCCAATTGCCTAGAACTGTAAGTGGGTACTTTCTGTGCTAAACTGATAGCTTGAGCATAACCATCTACCGTACCTACTGCTGCTGCTTGACGAGCATTCTCTAAACTTTCTTTTGCCTCTTTTTGAGATTGCCACTGTTGTATTTTGGAGTTAGCTTGGGGATATAGAACCCTTCCTTGTTGAATCTGTTGTGCTGTAATAATTGCCTGTTCTAAATTACCTGAGGATGCTAGGCGTTCTGCATTATCAAGAATTGGTTGATCTTGAGAACGTTGAACTCTTTGTGTCCACCTTTGGATTTTCTGTTGAGCTTCCTCATATAGAGTTCTGCCCCTACCAATTTGACTTGCTTCATCAATGGCAGCTTGTATAGAACTAATATCGCCAAAACTTGCTAATTTTTCTGCTTTTTCCAAATAAGGCCGGTCTTCTTGTTGCTGTAGTTGTCTACTCCAATTTCCTATCAAAGTAGTTGCTTCTTGTCCACGGGGGTTATAAGGAGGAACAGTCTGCAATTTAGCGATCGCTGCTTTCAAATCGCTAATTCCTCCTGGTTGGGCTAGTTTTTTTCCTTCTTCTATAATCTTGACATCTGCAATTTCTTGTTGCCAAATACTAATTAACTGTTGAGCTTTGCTGTAAAGAGGTCGTTCAGTTTTGAGTTTTTGAGCTTGAGCAATAGCATCTTCTAGTCCCACTATTGTACCCAGATTAGCTGGAGAATGGGCACGAGCTAATAATTCTATATCTTTTACTTTTTCCTCTAGGACATCATTTTCTGGAACTTTATTAACTATCTTGAGTGCTTCTTGCCAATTTCCTTCATTTAGTTCTACTAAGGCTATATCTGCTATTTGTTCGCCCAAATTTAGTATCAACTTTTGAGCGGTCTGATAGAGATAGCTATTTTTCCCAATTGCTTGAGCTTTTTTGACAGCATTGGTGAGATTATCTAGTCCACCTTGTTGGCCAATCTCTCGTGCTTGGTTTAATTTGCCACCTTCTTGGCGAGTTCTTTTGATGTCGTTAATTAGTTCCTGGTATTTTTTCGTTTCCCAATGTACATTTGGTACTGACAGTAGACGAGAAGCTTCCATGGAAGCTTGATTCCATTCTTCCTGACGCAGATGTTCTTGAGCTTTCTTATAAGTTGTTTCAGCTTTAGTCCAAGTTTGTTGCCAATTTTGAATCTGTTCTTTGACAACTGGATAAGCTGAAACTTTCTGAGGTACTTTTTGGGCAATTTTAATAGCTTCTTCTAATTTTCCATCTTGAAAAGCTAAATCTCCCAGGGACAATATTTTTTCAGACCATTGTTCAATGTAAACATCAATATTTGGACGCATTGGATGGTCATTTGATAAAACATCTACCAAATTAATTGCTTGAAGTAAACTATCTACTGTGGGAGAAGTAGCTAATATCTGAGCACAATAAAGACGTTTGCTTGCTGATGCGGTTGGCCAGTAACTTGCTTCACAATCTGCCTGAGAAGGTAATTTGAATAAGGCTGATATGGCTGTTATACCTGCCCCAGCTGGAACTATTACCAATAGTGCTATCCAAAATAGCCATTTTATCGGCCAAGTATTGTTTGCAGATTTTGGGCTTTTTTGCTTAGTTTTTTCTATTGGAGAAACTGAATATTTTTGCAGAGTGGAAGGTTTGGCCGGATGTTTGTATGTTTGTATCTGACTGCCATTGGATCTAAGTTGCTGCAGTCTTTCTTCGCGGTTTTTCCTACGTTCAGGTAGTTGCCATTGGGTTTGTTTTTTTTGCTTCATCTGGCGTAGTGTCCGTATACGGTCTATTGTTTTGTATTTTTCATTCATATACACTACTTATCCCGAACAGCAAGCAACAGATATATTTCATGCTTAATGACTTTCCGGTTGGTTTAGCCTGTGGGTAAGCCTTTATCTAAAATATTAAATTTAGGCTTCAATTATCTGCGGTTTATATTTGTACACTATTTTGGGAAAAGATGCAACCTCAATATGAACAGAAAATTAATTGTTTGAGAAAACAATTAATACCAGGAGGTTTTACAAGTTTTTCAGTTGAAAAAATGAAAACAAAAACTTAGTTTTATCGCTAATATGGAAAACCCATATTTAATAATATGAAACCTATTTAACATGTATCCTATTTAACATTTATAAATTTATAATTATTATTCGTAATTATCTTTCGTAATTATCTGAAGCATCAATTTTTACAGAAAAATTAGCCCTCACATTTGATTTTCATTGCCGAACCTACGCCTCCCTTATTCTTGTGACCAAGGTATCAAATTGGTTCTATAAAGCTATGAATTCAGAAGACAACGATCAATTTCTATGTGTTCTGAATTCTTAGAATAAACTTATGAAGATGATTTATGTAGTTGTCCAACAGGAATTTCTGTGAAGGGTTGTTGTAAGTCCTCAATTAGTTGTATCAGGTCTTGTTTACTAGCTTGATATACTTCTCCACAAAATTCACAGACTGCCTGGGCACCATTGTCTTTTTCAATCATATCTTTTAGTTCATCAACGCCAAACATTTTTAAGGCTCCTAAAACTTTTTCAAAAGAGCAACCACAGTGAAAACGAACTATTTGACTTTCAGGAAATATATTTAACCCCATGTCCCCCAAAAGTTGTTGAAAAATTTCTGGTAACGTTTTGCCAGCTCTAAGTAATGGAGTGAAACCTGATAAGGAAGCTATACGAGATTCTAAGGTTTGAACTAATTCTTCATCTATAGCTGCTTTGGGCATAACTTGTAACAAAAGTCCTCCTGCTGCTTGTATACCCTCTGTATCTACAAATACTCCTAGCACTAAAGCGGATGGTGTTTGTTCTGATATAATTAAGTAATGAGCAATATCATCTCCAATTTCTCCAGATACTAACTCTACTGTACTGGAGTATGGGTAGCCATAACCTATATCTCTTACTATATACAAGAAACCTTGATTGCCTACAGCTTTTCCTACGTCCAATTTGCCGATTTGATTTGGTGACAGCTCAATTGTAGGGTTATCTACATAGCCTCTTACTGTTCCATCTAGTCCTGCATCAACAAGAACTCCTCCTAAAGGACCATTGCCTTGGACACGAATGTTGACTCTTGATTCGGGAGTTTTCATACTAGAAGCTAATAATAGTCCAGCAGCCATTGTGCGACCAAGAGCAGCAGAGGCCACCCAAGAAAGTTTATGTCGTTGTCTTGCTTCTTCAGTTAAGCGGGTGGTAATTACACCAACAGCACGAATGCCACCTTCTGCTGCTGTCGCTCTAATTAGTCGATCTGCCATTGAAGTCCTTACATTTCTTAATAATTCTAATTGTCTTTATCATAACTCTGTTGGAATATTCCTGTTAAGTTTGTCAGATATTTATTATAGATGTAAGTAATGGTTATACATAATTTAGGCCCTAGTTTTTGTATTAGTTTTATGCTTATTGTGTTAGTCTAAGTTGTTAGATATAATGATATATTATAGATAATATTCTTCAGTTATAAAACTTACGATGAATATTATCTTTAGAAATAATTTATTGCTAAAATATCTAGTAATAAATTATAAAAATAAGTAAATTCGCAGCAAATTTTGGCTTCACTCATCCCTAATTATAGGGAAATAATGTTAACCTAGATGGTTGTAATTTTCTATTTTTGTTTGAGAAAGAGATACCAAGTATAAATTCAAATATTATATTACTATATTATTATGTTAGGTACTTTCCAAAAAAGCCATTTGCGGATTGAGATTGAAGCTACTGAAGCTACGATCAGAGAGAGTTTACTATGTTCATCTCAGTTACAAACATGGTTGTGGCCTCAACGCTTTTCTCCTGGACTACCAGAAAAATTGTCTCAGGGTTTAGAGTTTAAAAGTATGGTTGGCCTAATAGAAATTAAACATTATGTTGATGTAGTAGGGTCAAATTGTTTGAGGTTGTTACTTAGTCAAGGTATTGATGGATTTCACGAGTGGTATTGGGGAGATGGTTGGATACAATCTCGTTTAGAAGGAATATCTATGTTGCCTCTAAATTTAGGTCAGACTTTTAGTTTAGTTCGCTTGCGAGAGTTTTTAGCTACACCAGAAAAAGCTGTTAAGTTTTAAGTTATTAATTCTTAAAATATGGCAATTATTTCCATTTACAGTAAATTGCAAGTATAGCGCTACGCGTAAGGCAACAGGCAATAGGCAATAGGCAATAGGGAAATAAAAAGGGTTTCAGCTTCTATTGATGTCAAAAACCTTAATGTGTAGCGTTATATATAAAGTTAAAGACATTAATAATAATACTTTTTTAATGCAGGAATCTTGCTCAGCATTGGTGCACCTTAACTTATATGAAATCTGCTGTATTTTTTATTTGGTTTTGACCTATTCAGGATTGCTGTAGTAAGTTATTATATCAAGTCTCATTAATTAGCCATAATAAAAATGTTCTTCTCTTGAGAGAGAATATTTTTTCCATTTGTCATGGGGAGCAAACAAATTTCCTATTGTTCCCTGCTCCCTACTCCCTAAATTTTTCCGAAGTGGTTATTTAGGGTTTGCTGATTAAATCTAAAAGCATTTACATATAAAGAAAGGTATTAGCATTTTTTAGTTGAAAAAGTCCCAGCTTTTAGGTCGCTTAGGTTCAAAAAATTAGCATTTTAGGCGCATAGTTGCGCAGAAAAATCAAGGAACTATTCTTCCTCCTACCTCCTTTATAATTCCCATTTCTCCTGACTCGGTCCTCCTGACTCAGTCCTCCTACCCTCACCCCTAAGTACAGGACAAAAAGTGGAGTGAGTCGAGAAAAGCGTCAAATTTGTGGTCAAGATTAGTGAAAATAGAGCGCAGATAATCAAAGCCTAGACGAAACAGACTCTTGGCTCGTCGTCGATGGGATTTGAGTGGAATGGGTTGAAGTGTATGTTGCCACAGACCTGTCTTCATTGCCCACACAAAGGCGATCGCCAGCAGAGCTAAAAGTTTACTGAGACGGCGGGTATCAGTGAAATGAGTAGATTCAAGGCAAAAGCCTCTAGTCTTGAGAGCAGCGAAGAGAGTCTCAATACCCCAAGGACGGCCATAGTCGGATCAAGCCTGTTGAGGACAATGATTGGTCACCAGAATCAGAAAGTCATCATCACCTTTTTGAGTCGGTTGTAGGCGAGTGCCAATCACATAGACTGGGCGACCCCAAACCCAATGGCGACCGGAAAGAACACGAGTTTCCCCCACAGACAAACAAGCAAAGCAGCGAGACCCGGCCACAGGTGATTGCCCCGCCCCCGAACAAATCAAGTCAGTTTGACGTATACGAATCCGAAAGGGAATTGCCTTGTCCATCAATAGATAAGACAACCATTCTTTGCCAATGAACTCACGGTCGGCGGTGAGGTAGGCGATCGCTGCATCAGGAAACAGAGCTTCAAAGCGCTCAAGTAAATCCATCCGTTCATCACTGTTGCTATTGCCCCCCTTGTCGAGCAAAGTCCATAACAAGGGAAAAGCAATCCCCTCATGGACTACACCCAACATTAAGATATTGAAGTGGGTTGTGCCAAAAGACCAGTTCGTGCGGTCAAGACTCAGCACCCAGGGTTGAGGTATCCCTGCTAGTTTAACCAGCATCTGGGCGATTTGTGCCATATCTACCTCAAATGAGCGGAAGAATCGTTGCATCCGTTTGTCATGGGACTGAGTTTCTACCTCTCCTCCACACACAATCGCTAATTCAGCCAGGTTTACTGTTTTGGCTCGAAACAGGGCTATGAAGAACATGGCAACGAAGGACAGTCTTGCCCCATGCCATCCCAGATGGGGTCGCAATTTGGCTCGAAGTTGGTTAATCTGTTCCATGAGGGTTTGTTGAAGTTGTGGTAATTTCCATCAAATCTTCTCTCTCACCCTTTTGACAACTTTTGTCCTGTACTGAGCCCTCACCCATAAGACTTTTTCAGCAAACCCTATTTAAAGAGATATGATATTAGCTATTTTTCGCCGACCGCTATTAATGCTAAAAACAATTAAAAGCAATGGCTTAAAATAATCAAATTTATAATTTGATTTCTCTCAAAGCTATAATAATTAAATTATATTTTCCCTGAAAAATATAGCGTTCGGGATTAATTTAAAACTTACCTTGAGGCTGAGAAACTGCTATTAAAATAGCGTTATGAGTTTGCTTAAGCGGAACAAAATTCTCTTTATACCATATAGCTCATAGACCATACAAAGTATTCAACAAAGAGAAAAACCAAAATAGAAACTCATGTAAGAAATTGATAGATCAAGCTTTCCCCAACCCAGGATACTGTGAAAACAGCCACGTTATGGTAAAAGGAAACAAGACTCCCTTCGATGGCAACATCATATATTGGAGCAAAAGAAACTCAAATCTATATGACGGACATACAGCAAGAGCCTTGAAAAAGCAAAACCATAAATGTGAATATTGCAAACTAAAAATTGCAGATGATGAAAAGGTCGAACTACATCATGTGGATGGCAATCACAACAACTGGAAAAACGAGAATCTAGTAGCTGTCCACCGGAGTTGTCATCAGTACATTCACATGAAGCAATGATACCTATGCCCCCCCATAGAGTACAGATTGTCGGGAGCCAGATGCACAGAAATGGGCACCTCTGGCTCTAACTGGGAGGTGCGGAGTTTAATAGCTTCCATCGACCTAACCTTAAGCAACCATCAAAATTTTTATAAGAGCAGCAGCTTGTTGATTTAATAAACAATTATTTTATAATTTTTGGAGAAAATTATAGGAGTAAAAAATTAGAAAACTTTATTTGTGATATTTAGAGCTGATTTATTAACTGAGCTGTTTGCGCAGCATTCCGCAGGAAAACTCTTATGCAATCTAGGTCTCATAAATTTCTACTTTGCTGGCCTACAATCGGTAAAACCTTTGTCCTGTAAGAAATTCAGCCTCTTAATATTTACTTGATAAATCAGCTCTTAGTCTCCTAGTTTTTGCTTAAAATTTGGATAGGTACTATGGTCATTGATATTTACTATGCGATTTTCATCACCTGTTGCTGTTATATTTTCATAGACTCCTTGGTCTCTTTTTACTAATTTACTAAATCCTTGACTTTTTAAATCGCTGATGCCGGTTTCTACTATTACTCTAGGGGCACTAATCATACGTTTAACAGGGGTATCTTCTGGTATGTCACCGATATCACATTTAGCTAATTTGCATAACTGGCCCCAGGTTGTAATATTTTCATTTATACTGTGCCAAACTTCCAGTTTTTGCTGATTAGTTGGACAAAAATAATCGTATACAGGCATAGTAATACTTCTAGCAGTAAAAGGCTTAGTTTTTAATTATAGATGATGTTAAAGTGTTTCCACATGTTATAAACAGAAAATTAATTTTTTGAGAGATTATGAAGAATAGTGACCGTGAATCAAGAGAGTTTTTAGTAGGAATAAATTATAGCCTAATATCTACAACTCATCTATAAACACTATCTATATGTTATATCAATTTCAAAAAAGAATCCTACAAAAAAAAGACTGTAAATTAGGCATAAAAAGAACTTATCTAATCCTATAAGCAACCTATTTCGATTGCTTTTTCTTCTTTGATCTTTTCTATCATGGGTTTAATACCTTGCCTTGCGGAATAATTAAGGTTTAAAGCCTCTTCTTTAAAGGATAAAAAAGAAAAAATTTTCCCTACCGCGTCAATGCTATCCTTTTCAAGGAGAGGTAATTGTTAATAATTAATAATTAATTATTAATTGTTGAAAGGGGGGTGCTTAAAATTGGTTGGGGTTATAAGATACGAAGTGACGTTTAGAAGAGATCCTGGTCTAATTTTCCCTCCTGCCTTCTGCCTTCTTCAAAATTTGTTTATTACTTCTTCCTACTTCCCTCTTACTTCTTCCTTAGTCATAGATGTGAGGTTCTATACTTTTTGTCTAAGATTAATCTGGTAAATTAATTAAGCTTAATTATTATTTTCAAGAGTATTTATAAAGTTCTATCAAACTAATTTATTTTTTTGTGGCAATCCAGCTATTATAGTTGAAATCGATATTTGATGCTAATATAAAATCTATAATATACAGGAATCAAAT
Source organism: Okeania sp. SIO1H4 (assembly GCF_010672695.1). Lineage (NCBI taxonomy): Bacteria > Bacillati > Cyanobacteriota > Cyanophyceae > Oscillatoriales > Microcoleaceae > Okeania > Okeania sp. SIO1H4. Next base: position 73,734 of record NZ_JAAHGB010000026.1, on the reverse strand, counting down.
AATGTTAAGGAGAATTAATTAATGAGTGATTTTAAAGTAACACCACAAAGCGAGCTAACTACCAGTCAAATGTTAGAGAGATACAATTTAGACGATGAAATAACTCTAAAACGTTGGGCACAATTACATGGTATTGACAATAATCGTGGTTACTACAATCCAGATGAAGTGGATCTAATAGATCATGTACATCATCATATTTATAATCTTGGCATGAGTATTATCGATTATCAAAGTTTTATAGATCGTCGTCAAATTCCAACACAAAAGTTTACTCAGGAAAATGGTGAAAATATGATGGAAAATAATATTTATACAAATGTAAGTAATTCGGCAAAAAAACATCAAGGAACAGAAAATTTTGTTTGTAATGATTATGATGCAATAAATAAGACTTCAGAGGAAATTAATAATGAAGAGTATGCAGCCATAGAGATGTTAAAAAAGCAGTATTCTGAGGCAATTGATTTAATGGGAGAAAAAATAGCTGACCATTTTATAGATGAATTAGATGTATCTGTAATGCGACATCTTATTAAGAAGGTAAAAGAGCGTCAAAGACTTAATGGTAAAGTTTCATCAAATCGTTTTCTGAAAACAATTAAAGCTGTTTTACAGCCTCAAAATGGTAATTTTCTTGTTCCTAAAGATAATGAGAATGAATCTAGTATTGAACTAGAACAAAATCATCGACTTGGTTAGTTAATTTGTTTAGCAATAGTTTACTGTTATGGGGGTGGGTTTTACATCAGAGTTTTTTGAGTTTAGATTGCATCTTTTGTTAAACCTAATACTCCTCATAAATAGTAGGAATAGAGTGTTATTCTGATCAAGATAGCAATCTTATTGAAGATAGCAATCTTCTTCAATTTGTGAAAGATTTTAGACTTTGAGGGAACTGAGAACAATCAAATTACTATGAATGATTTAGGATTCCTAAAAATAGTAATTGATTAGATAAAAGCTTAGACTCTGGCTTAATGCTTCCTTGGTTAGGGCTCCCAAACTTTAGTAAAATATCAAGGCTAAAATAGAAAAACTATAACTAGCTAGATACTGAATACTGATAATTTGATTTTGTATTGCTATGAATTATAAACTATAAAAAAAATGATTAAATCTTGGATGATAATTGGTGCGGTTACTTTCTTAATAGCATTCAGTAGTAGTATTTTTACGCCGTCTAGAGGTATCCAATGGTTTAGACATCTACAACGACCTAATTGGTTAACTTTTGAAAGAGCAATTCCTAGCATTTGGACGATAATTTTTATTTGTGGTGCTTGGTCTGCATATATTATCTGGGAACAGGAGCCAGGAACTAAAAAAACTTGGTTATTAATGGCATTATATTTATTGTTAGAAATTGTGACAATAGCCTATACACCTGTGATGTTTTGGATGCAAAATTTGAAGGTAGGAACAATTATTGGAGGAACGGGTTTTGTATTAAATCTGATACTAATTTTGACTGTCTGGCAAATTAATAGTTGGGCTGGAATATTATTATTACCTTATATATTTTGGAGTCCAATTGGTACTTATACTACTTGGGAAATGAATCGTATTAATTCTGAAAATCAGTAAGAGTAACTAATTTTTAGTGTTATATCAATGACGGCAAACTTTGCTGGGCTTAAATTTTTAACTACTATTTATTTATTGCTGAATTTATTGAAGTTAGTGGGGAGTATTTAATAGTTATGATGATGGTGATGGTGATTTTTTGACCTTGCCTGGATAGGATGAAATTTGTTCATTTTGTTGGTAGCGATCGCTCAAGAATGAAGGAATAAAATCAAGGCTAAATTATCGGAGGAATTTTTTGAGTAAAAATCATCAATAAGTAGTTGGATAGATAACGGTAATATCTCTGTTTGATGATTTGTTCTGACTAAATAAAGAACAAAAATATTTGGAGTTAATTCTCTTTTTTTTCAGCAAGGGTAGTTGAATTTCTTGAATTTAGTGGGGAGTATTTAATAGTTATGATGATGGTGAAGGTGATTTTTTGGCCTTAGCTAGGTAGGGTGAAATTTGTTCATTTTGTTGGTAGCGATCGCTCAAGAATGAAGGAATAAAATCAAGGCTAAATTATCGGAGGAATTTTTTGAATAAAAATCATCAATAAGTAGTTGGATAGATAACGATAATATATTTTTTGACAGGAAAATCATAAAATGTTTGATGATTTGTTCTGACTAAATGACGAAATGAATTACTGAATAATTAAAATTTCAAGTCTCTACCCATCCAGGATAGAAAAGAAAAAAATATTTGGAGTTAATTCTCTTTTTTTTCAGCAAGGGTAGTTGAATTTCTTGAATTTAGTGGGGAGTATTTAATAGTTATGATGATGGTGAAGGTGATTTTTTGGCCTTACCTAAGTAGGATGAAATTTGTTCATTTTGTTGGTAGCGATCGCTCAAGAATGGAGGAATAGAAGTTGCTTTATAAGTTGGCAAAATCAAGGTTATGAGCGTAGTAGGACTTTTGATAAATGGTGTTACACCACTTAATTTTATGTGAGGTGGCACAGAATTATGAAATTTATTAACTTGTCTATCTCGATCTATGGTCAACCCTGATCGAGATATTATTTTATGTAACTTATAAATGAATTTGCTATAAAGACTATAAAACTCAATAAATAGAATCTTTAATTAGAAGAAAAGCATTGTTAAGATTCCGATAATAGATGATTTTTGTGGCAACTTAGGCCAAGATAATCGTTACTTTTGGGTTTATTCATGTCGACAAAGCAGAAATTTATAGTTTATTTGTTGCTACAAAATTTATATAGCAAGGTATGGGTACAAAACTGCTACAAACTCTAGAAAAAGTCGTCATTCAGAAAAAACATAAATAAGTTTATATCACTTCTTCATTGACAGCTAAAAAATTTTATAAAAATAGAGGATAAAAAAAATTGAGGAATCAGGTTTTTATTCAGAAGGAAAAATTTGGGTAAATTGTATATTGATGAGAAACAAGTTACTTAGTACTGGTAAAATAGCATTTATTTTGGCAATTTATTTTCTAGCTATGAAACAGATATATAGCAGTCGAAATCAAAGTTAGGACACATCAAAAGCTTAAAACTCAGACAACCCCAGGTTTTTCCAATAGACATCTCCGGAAAAGAGGGATTAGGGAATAGGGAGTAGGCGGAAAGAATTGATAATTTCTGTGGGATAATTGGTTTTATTTTTTATTACTGGAGATGTCTAATTATTTTCTAGTTATCAAACAGATGTATAGCAGTCGAAATCAAAGTTAGGATATATCAAAAGCTTAAAACTCAGACAACCCCAGATTTTTTTAATTTCAGTCCTTCCTTCTCTCCTAATGAGATTTACATAACTTTTAGAGCTTTAATATAGACCAAACTTTACTTGTGATAGGTAAACAGGTCAATATTGTTAGTCAAAAAATCAATAAAACAGTGCATATATAACTGCAAAAAAAGCTTTATCAGCACCAGTAAATGTCTTCAAAGTTTGATTTGCCTATTACCTTTTTAGTCCTTCAGTTAACTTATACGAAATAATTAAAGTATAAGCACAAAATATCAATACAAAAAGGCGTTTCAAGCTCCATTTATCTCGTTCCTTGATATTCTTTTAACCCCAAACATAATGAGAGCTTCTCGATCAAACACCTCTATCCAATTTCTGTTTGAGTAGATATCTATTATCCACTCAGATGTTACTTTTAACCTCTCAATATGGGTAATCAAATAATCAATTTTTGTTCTTTTTTCGCGCATAACTAGCATTCATATAGCGCTACGCGCTATGGAATAGGGAAAACTGGATCTGGGAATAGCGAACTGTAAAATGGTTTTCGGTGCGGAATCCGTCAGGAAACAGAATTAAAAAATGTTCTAACCAATTCCTGTAGTGCTATAACTATAGCAAAAGTTATTTTTCCTTTGAAGTGCGAAACCGAAGCTTTAACGAAGTCAGAAGTCATAAGTCATAAGTCATAAGTTAACCCACCCCTAACCCCTCCCAGGAGGGGAAGTAGGAGATGCGTGAGCAACTCTCCAAAAATATTGCGCCTTAAAAGGCGGGGTTGCGCGACCCATATTATTTTGATAAATGTACTAACTCAAACTTTTTTTTCTAGAGTTAATACCACTGATTCAAATTTATTTAATGGTCAGCTCCTTATTGAATAATTATTTAATAATTAAGGTTTAAACCCTCTCCTTTAGAGGAGAAACAAGAAAAAATTTTCCTTAAGGGTCAATCCTCTTCCTTTTAGGGAGAAGTAATTATCAATTATTCATGATCAATTATCAATTATTGAAGAGGTTTATCTATTCTGATTTTTACTTCTGATTTAACTACTACTTTTTGTTGTTTTGTCTGATTTCTCCTAGATATTTTAATTTCCTTTCTTCGAGTCTTTTCAGGAAAGTTGTGTTATTGCCATAACCTGCATCAATTAAAACTATTCCCCGAATATAATATCTGTTGAAGATACGGCCTACTAACTCTAATTAAAAAACAGAATCAACGGATAGTTTATTTTCTCAGCTTTATCATCATAATTATCAGAGAATCTCATAATTGCTATAGTGCTATCTTTGGTATAAAATTATCAATGATAATTGATTTATAGATTTACTTTTATGGAAATAATTGATTATACAGTTGTAATAATTTACTTGGTATTTATTATGGGTTTTGGGGTTTTTCTACAAAAAAAAGCTTCGACAGGAATAGAATCTTACTTTCTTGGAAATCGGAATTTGCCTTGGTGGGTTTTGGGTGCTTCTGGTATGGCTTCTAATACTGACCTTGCAGGTACTATGATATTAACTGCTTTAGTTTATGCTTTGGGGACTAAGGGATTTTTTATTGAAATTAGGGGTGGAATAGTATTATATCTAGCCTGTTTAATGACATTTATTGGAAAGTGGAATCGTCGCGCTCAAGTAATGACTGTTGCTGAATGGATGCAGTTACGTTTTGGTATGGGTCGAGAAGGAAATATTGCCAGAATTATTAGTGCAGTTGCTAATATTATTTTTGCTATTGCTTCTATTAGCTATTTTGCCGTTGGAGGTGGCAAATTTTTAGGAATTTTTTTGGAAATTGATGATAGAGTTGCTGGAGTTTTACTCATTTTATTAGCTTTAATTTATACTGCTATTAGTGGTTTTTATGGAGTAGTTTTGACAGATGTTTTTCAAGGAATCTTGATTTTTGTGGCAGTTTTATATATCTGTTTTATGGCTTTTAAAACTGTAAATCTACCAGAAACTTTTTCAATTTCCATTCCTGGTACAGAACAATTAAAAACATGGAATTTAGCAGAATGGAGTAGTCTCACCCCACCAATAACTATTGATTTGCCAGGGGATTATAGTATTTTTAATTTGTTTGGTGGAGTGATGTTATTTTATACTTTTAAAGTATTTCTCGAAGGTGCTGCTGGTGGGGGTGGTTATGTAGCTCAACGTTACTTTGCCGCGAAGAGCGATCGTGAGGCTGGGTTACTTTCTTTATTCTGGATTTTCTTATTATCATTTCGCTGGCCTCTAGTTACAGCTTTTGCAGTATTAGGGATAGATTATGGTCTGAAAAATCAGGTAATTTCTGACCCTGAATTAGTTTTACCTACTGTAATTGCTGAATATATTCCGGTAGGTATTAAGGGTTTATTAATTGCCTGTTTTATTGCAGCAGCAATGTCAACTTTTGATTCTATTATTAATTCTAGTGCTGCATATTGGGTGAAGGATATTTATCAAGCTTATCTTAAACCTGAAGCTTCTAATCAACAATTAGTTAATCAAGGTCGTTTAGCATCTATTGTCATTGTTGGTTTAGGGTTAATGTTTAGTTTTAATATCACGAATATTAATGATATTTGGGGATGGTTAACTTTAGGATTAGGAACTGGGTTGTTTATTCCTTTAGTATTGAGATGGTATTGGTGGAGATTTAATGGTTATGGGTTTGCCATTGGTACTGGAGCGGGTTTGGTTGCAGCTATTTTGACAAAAGCGGTAATTTTACCTGTGGCGAATAATTCTCAAGCTCAGGAATATATTTTATTTTTGGTGCCGAGTATTTGTTCTTTTTTAGGATGTATTTTGGGGACATTTTTTACACCAGCAACTAACTTAGAAACAATTGATAATTTTTATCGGGTGACGAGACCTTTTGGCTTTTGGGAAGTAGTGAGGAAAAAATTACCAACTAATATTCAGGCAAAAATTCAGGCAGAAAATAAACGAGATATTATGGCAACTTTTATTGCTATTCCTTGGCAGTTGGTTTTATTTTTGATGGGAATGATGTTGATGATGAAGCAGTGGGATAATTTTGGTATTTTATTATTAATATTTATTTTATTGTCGATTGGATTGTATTTTACTTGGTTTAAGTATTTGGAGAAAATATAGATTTAAGCTAATATGCTTTGATTTTGGAAATAATGTAATTGTGGATGGAAGGAACACCCGGTATGGAAATAAATAGGGAATATACAGATGTTTTAAGCTTATATAGGGTTTCCCAAGGTCGTGAGGTACAGTTATCTTTTTGTCTTTTTATGTAAGCATTCAGCCGTCAGCTATTAGCTATCAGCTATTAATGTTGGGAAAGGTAAAAGCAACCTTTGAAATTTAGGAAAGAATAAAAAGTTACTTTCAAAATCTCCGGACTAAACCTGAGAAGTAATTATTCATTATTAATTGCTGATAGCTGACTGCTAATAGCTGAATGCTTACCTTTTTATTCCCTGTTCCCTGTTCCTTGTTCCCTCAAACCTAAAATTTTGTATAGCAATGAGCGCTGGTATATTTACAAATTGCAGGAGGGGCAAAATAGCTAAAAGTCTTATATTATCAGTAATTTATTCCCCCAGATGAGCTGTTGCCTGTTACCTGTTGCCTGCGCACAGCGCTATACCTCACGCTTTTTGGGAATTGCTATATAGTTATTTCAGCTTAGATTGAGAAAAAGGTTTCTTGCCTTGTAAAGAATTTCAGCCGAAAAAGTGTTTTATTCTTATTTTAAATGACTATATATTCACAATTTAAATTTGCCATAACTGAACATTAAAAATTGCATCTTGATCGGATATGCTTAAAAATAGCTTATTCAGTTCATTTTATATGGTAATTTCTATCGTTTTCTCTTTTTTTTAAATATTTATTCCTCCTTCCTTCTTGCTTATTGCTTCTTCCTTCTTTATTACTTCTACTATTTGTAAAAAACGTTGATCGAATTTGTATTAGGGATAAAGTTGAGGGGAAAATAATTCCTTAATATATATTCCCTAGTTGAAATAATTTGAGATTTTTAATACTCAAATTAGGGAAACTTTCTCTACCTAAATTCGCCTCAAGTTTTGAAATTTATTTCTAAAATAGTAATACCAATTTTATGTGAAACTCCACAAAATTATCAACTTCTATAAGTTATCAACCTCGATCTAAAGTCAATTATTTATTCTTGAAACCTTAATTCTATGCAACCCAATATTAAATTAGTATCAAGTTATTTGAAAAGTGTGCCAATTACTAAGTAGGTCGGTTTAATTATCCGTAAAATAACCAGAGAAATTCAAAACTTTGAAAATTAGGTTGAAAACTGCCTTCTGGCTTCATTTTCAGACTCTTCGTTTTTTTGCGCAGCATGACAAACGGAAACGTCTATTTATGCCCACCAACTTAATTACTACAGCGCTACGCGCAAGTTAAAAGTCAAAAGTAAAAAGTCAAAAATAATCCCTGAGTGAGTTTTAGCATTTATAAATGTCCGCGCCCTATTTGCGTAGTGCTATAACTTAGATTTTTTGTTTGGGAATTTTTAGTTATTTTTACATTTCTTATCAAAATCAGATTGTAAAAATACTTAATACTAATTGAGGCGAATTTTAGTTAAGCTGAAGATAACTAATTCATATATAACTCTAAATAGGTAAAAATATATGGCAACTATTTCTTCAAATCTGGAATCTAATCAAAAACGTTGGCAAACAATAGTTTGTTTAACTTTAGGTTTCTGGTTAAGTGCCTGCATAATTTTAGACGTGGTAATTATGCCTAGTATGTATGCTTCTGGCATGATGAATACATCAGATTTTACAGCAGCAGGTTCAATAATTTTTTCGTTGTTTAACCGACTTGAATTAATTTGTGCAAGCTTGGGTTTAACAGGTTTATTAGTATTAAGTGCCACACCAAATAATTTAATTAAAAATACTAAAACAGCAATTATATTTTCTATAGCATTGTTGGCGATCGCTTTAATTGATACTTACGGTTTAACTCCTCAAATGAGTGCTTTGGGTATAAATCTAAATCTGTTTGAGTCAGTTAAAGAAGTTCCTGTGACCATGAATCAAATGCACGGCGGTTACTGGTTATTAGAAGTAATTAAATTAGTTGTTGGCGGTACTTTACTTGGTTGGTGTTATCAACAAAAAAACTAATATAGCAATTCCCAAAAAGCGTGAGGTACAAAATTCGTTTGCTTTAGGCAACAGGCAACAGGCAACAGGGAACAGGCAACAGGGAAGAAAGAAAAAACTACCTCACTAGCCAGATAAACGCTATAACAATGTTGTAGGTGAAGAAAGTAGGGTAGGTGCATTTTGGTTGAGATAAAATTAATCTCAATTAATTTAATATTTGCCCACCCTTAACTGACTAACTGATAACTGAAAATGACCTCTAAAGAAACTCATGCCTTACAGTAAATTTACCTTAGAGGAAGTTCTCACTAATTTTAATCTTCAGCTGGTCGAAAACTTGGGTAAATTTAATAAATTACCAGATGTTATTCCCAGTCAATTTCTTCAAGAAGCTTTAGAATATTATCTACCATTAGCAGTGGCGATTTGCTCCGCAACGCTAGCGCGAACGCTTCGGAAAAAGCTCGTTTCCTGACGGAATGCTCCGCAAACAGAATTTATTATTGCTCCAGTATTAGCAGAAGTAAAAAAATATCTAATAATCAAATAGGCTTATTTTCTGGCATCGAATTTAATGTTAATCCAGAGCTAGAGTTAAATGGTTTTTGCGATTTTATTATTAGTCATTCCACATTACAAACGATAATTCAAGCACCAATAGTTACTCTTGTAGAAGCTAAGAATGATAATATTAAATCTGGCTTTGATAAATGTATTGCCGAAATGGTTGCTGCCCAGATTTTTAATCAAAATAAAGGGAATGATATTCGCAAAATTTATGGAGCTATTACCACAGGAACAGCTTGGCAATTTTTAGAATTAGAAGCTCAAACTCTAGTATTAGATTTAGAGGAATATTCTATCAAAAACTTACCGCAAATTTTAGGAATATTAACCAGTTTTGTTAGTTAGTATTTAAGCATTCAGCTACTCCCTACTCCCTACTCCCTATTCCCTACTCACTAAATCTAATATAACCAACCAAATAAATCTGCAACAGATAATTGCCAATCTGTTAATAATCTGTTAATAAATTGAGGATGGGTAAATTATCAGAATCATATCTAACTTCTGGTTGCTGGTTAGGTTGGAAAATTAGTACAGATTCATCTTCAGAATCTATTAACCAACCCAACTGAGTACCATTATTTAGACAGAAAAGAATTTTATTAATTAATTAATTGATTAGCACCTTGGTCTGGCGAGAGAATTTCTATTACCCAATCTGGTGCTATTTAAAATCTATTTTCGATTCTACCATTGGGTTTTCTTGGAATACGTTGCCATGCAAAAACTGAAATATCTGGAACTATGGAACCTCCGTTAAAAGTACATCTTAATTCTGGCAATGCCATTGCTAACTTTTGTGGTTCACCTGCTTGATTAATTGCTGATGATAGACAGGTTTGAATTCTACTATGCTCTCCTTGCGGCATTGGTTTTTGATAAATTTTATTGTTAATATATCCGCTTGCTGGTTTTGTTTATGGCAATTGTAAAAATTCTTCGAGAGTAATTTGTTTGGGTGAATCAACAGAGGTTAGCATAATTATTTTTACTCCATACAGTGCTTTCTCAAATATTCTAGAAAATGGGGATTTTTTCAATCTCAATTATTTTCAGATTCTTCTACTTCCTCTTCACCAGAGAATAAAAGACGAATACCCATAAATGCAAATCCAGTTGCAGCCGTAATTTTTACTATATTTGTTGGTAAAATTTCTGCTACTCCTTCCCCTACTAAAACTCCTAAAAAGCTAGTTAATAATAGAGCAGTTGCAGTACCAAAAAATACTGCCTGGGGAAATTTTGAAGACCCACCAAGGGCGATGGCTGCTAATTGACTTTTATCTCCTAATTCAGATAAAAAAACTGCGATAAAACTTAAGCTTAAAAGTTGCCAATCCATAGTAGTTAAGAAGGAAGAAATTAAAAAGTAATAAATCAAGAAGAAAGAATAATTTTTTAATCAAATACAATTCTTTGGTTTAAAATGTAGTAGAAGTTAAACTAATAAAAGCTGATATCTGACCGCTAATAGCTGTTTTTGCTGCATTCTGCAGGAAATGCTTAGGAAAAATTTTTATAAAATGCCTCTACTATTAAAGTTAAAGATATTAGTAATAAAATCATTCCTGCCGATCTTTCTATAGTTTTAGGAGAGAGGCGACTGGCTAACCATTTTCCCAACAAAACCCCTAACAAACTTGTAGTTACTAATGCGCTACTTGCACCTAAAAATACTATCCAAGGAGATTGAGATTCGGCAGTCATTAACAGAGTAGTAAGCTGAGTCTTATCGCCAATTTCTGCTAAAAATATTGTGACAAAAGTAGAAGCAAATACTTTCCATGCTCCTGTTTTTTCTACTTTCGTTTCTTGTTGTTCTGATTGAGAATTTTTGGGGGGTAAAAGTTCACCCATTTCTGAGGCAACTTGTAAAGGTAAGCTCTCAGAAAATTCTTTTTGTTCTAAATTTATTTTAGGTTGAGGTGTATTTTCACTAAAAGATTTCACAGGCTAATTTACTAAATTACTGAGTATATGTAGATTCTTTAAATTTTCTTTATTGTTTCAGATAATTATGTTACTGTCAACTACTCTACTCTACTTATCAAAATAATTGGGTCGCCCAACCCCGTCTTTTAAGGCAAAATGTTTTTGGAGAGTTGCTCAAATTCTCCTGACAAAAACAACTTCTGACTTCTGAGTTCTGAGTTCGTTATCTCTGAAAACCTGAGTTAATACCCACTGCATGATTAAAGCGCAACATTTCTAGACTACGATCGCCGTACATATCTCCAATGTGCTGCTGACAACAGTCAATGGCAAATTCATTAAGTTCTTCTGGTTCAATACCGTACAATTCTCTAAAGGTATCTGGTTGGACTCGACAAAAATGGGGCCTTTCGGGGTAAATACGGCATTCTCGCGTTAAACTATCGTAATTAATACACCATCCATCTGCTCCTACTAAACTCATATAATGCTTTAGCTCTTCTGTAGATAAATATTCTTCTAATTCTGGACGCTCTGTTGGGTCTAAGTAACAACAAGCACCACAATTTTTTACACAACACCAACTAGCCATTTTTTTTTAGCCAATAGTTATTTCTTAACGGCCTTCTGATTGTAGCAGACTAAATTATTGAGTTTTGTAAAGTATCTTAAATTAAAGTAGCGATAGCTTGGTAGAATAAAAAACGGTTTTTCAGCTCAGTATATATTTGATTTATTTTTAGGGGAAATATGGGGTTTTTAACTGATTTGTTCAGCAACATTAACTTTGAAACTATTGCCCAGTTAACAATGTTGGCCATGGTTGTCATTGCTGGCCCTGTAGTTATTGTGCTACTGGCACTTCGGGGAGGCGATTTGTAAGTTATTTACTTACTTTGGTTTGATTCAAAGGCGTTATTCAGAGGGATGATGGAGACAGATGCGATGGAGATGTAAGCTGACAGTCCAGATGCAGATGCACAAAATCATCCCAAGATGATGCTAGTTCAAAAATTAACAGTTAACAATTCATCATTAACAATTACCTCTTCTTTTTAATCAGAAGATTGATCAAAAGGAGATAAGAATGATTTTTCTTCTTAAAAGTAGAGGTCTCAAACCTGAAATTATCAATTATTCGGCGATCAGTGATCGTAATTACTTTCTCCAAATCGATAACCTTTTCGATAAACAGTATAAATGAGTGGCAACTCTCCATTTACTTCTATTTTTCGTCGTAATAAACGTACTTGTGCTGCTAAAACGTTACTGCTTGGTTTTTCTCCTTCTCCCCACAAATATTCATAGATTTGCTGATGAGTTAGAAGTTGACCGGGGTAGGTCATAAAATATGCCAGCAATTTACATTCTTTTTCTGATAAATTAATTATCTGTCCACCGCGATAAGCTACTTGATTTTCTATGTCTAGCTCTAAATTTGCTACTTGTAAATGTTGCTCAGTTGTGCTTGTTTCAATGTTTTGGGGACGACGTAATAATGCCCGAACTCTTGCTAATAACTCTCGCAACTCAAAAGGTTTAACTAAATAATCATCTGCTCCAGCATCTAATCCAGCAACGCGATCGTCTACTGTATCTTTGGCAGTAAGAAATAAAACAGGTGTATAGTCGTGGCGCGAGCGTAACTCCTGGCAAATTTCCAATCCTGTTTTGTGAGGTAACATCCAATCTAAAATCAGCAAATCATAGTTACCCTGACTTGCCATCTGACTACCAATTTTTCCATGATCGGCAACATCAACACTATACCCCTCTCGATTCAAAGCACGACTTAGAGGAGAAGTTAACTCTGGTTCATCATCCACTAAAAGAATTTGCATTTGATGAATTTAAAAGATCGTCAGTTAAAATTTTGAATCAAAAATAGTTTCTGACTCAACTTCTGCTGCTGCTAACCATTCTTGCATATCAGCTAATGCCCAAACTGCTTCAGCATAAGTTTGTGCCACTGGTTCGAGTTTCACTTTATAAGTGGCAAAGCGAGAGACAACCGGAGCATACATAGCATCAGCAATTGTAAACTGACCAAACAACATATCACCTTCTGCTCCAAATTTTTCGCGACACTCTCGCCACATTTTGCCGATCCTCTCAATTTCAGGTCTCACCTCCGGAATTATGCCTACCTCTGGATAACGACCTCGACAATCCATGGGCATATATTTGCGTAAATTTGGGAACCCTGCGTGCATCTCGGCACTAATTGCTCGTGCTACTGCTCGTGCTTCGCGGTCTTTAGGCCACAAAAAATTGGCAAATTTCTCCGCTACATACTCACAAATTGCAAGAGATTCCCATACCTTAATATCCCCGTCTAACAAAACTGGTACTAGACCAGTAGGAGAATATTTTAAAATTTCTTGGTGGGTAATATGTGTATCTAGAGGAATTTTAATTTCAGTAAATTTCACTCCTGCTTGTTTCATCGTTAACCACGCTCGTAATGACCAAGAAGAATAGTTTTTATTACCGATAACTAGAGTCAATTTACTCATCATTTTTTCAAGATTTTATAAGTACAACATACAATTAACTATTAGGCTGATATTCTTTGCTTAAGATAGTATAGTATATCACGTTAGTCTGATAATAATTAGCCTCTTTTTCGTATTTCATTCCTACTTTTTCCATGACTCGTCGGGAGGCAATATTTTTGGGTTGACAATTTTCTCTAACTTTAACTCTTCAAATCCATATCTTAAACTTGCTTTTGCTGCTTCTGTTGCTAATCCTCGATACCAATATGCAGGATTTAATAAATAACCAAGCTCAATTTCTGGAGTATTGTCGAGAAAACAAAGTCCGCAACGACCAATCATTTTATTATCTATTTTATGAACTACCGCCCACATTCCAAAATTATTTTGATTCCAACTCTCAATTATGCTTAATATTCTTGCTTCTGTTTCTGGCTTAGTGAGGATGCCTTTTCCTACATATTTCATTACCTTTGGATTATGATACAGATTGTATAATTCATCCAAATCATCAAGGATAAATTGTCTTAATTTTAATCTTTCTTTTTCAATTTCAGCCATGATAATTAGAATTATTTATTATACCAAGCGTAAAAAAAGAATGTTACGAATAATCAGGGCATTTAAAAGACACGTGCAGGAGATATCTCTTAGACTAAAAAGATAAATTATGACCTAATAAATGGTATTAAAGTTATTTATTCTGACTCCTGTACGTCGCCAATCCGACGGCTCCTCTATCTAACTCCTGACTCCTAATAAATAACCTAGTTATTTGTAGCAAATATTTATCAAATTACTATTAGCCATCAATATCAATTGTGAATGTTTAGCTGATATGCTACCTTATAAAAACATCAGAATACCTAGAGTTTAACCAAAAAAACATCTATGAGAAGCATCTCACCGAAAACCAATAGAAGCAAAGAGCGAAATAATAATAGTGAAACAGACTGGCAACTAATTAAAAGAATGATCGGCTATGGTTTACGCCACAAAAAATTAGTATTTGCCTCACTGATATTATTGTTACCATTATCAATTTCTGGGGCAATTCAACCACTATTAATCGGGCAAGCAATTTCTCTAATTTTAGGAGAAAAAACCTGGTCATTTCTCCAACAAATATCATTATCTCAAGGATTGAATATTTTAGGAACTATATTAATGTTGACTATTATTATACGACTAATATTTCAATCTTTACAAGGCTTTTTAGTACAAAAAGTCGGACAAAAAATTACTGCTGATATTAGAGATGACTTATTTAAACACGTTCTTTCTTTAGGAGTTAGATTTTTTGATAGTACCCCTGTGGGAAAATTAATTACTCGCCTTACCAGTGATGTTGAAGCTTTAGGAGATGTATTTTCTACAGGTGCTATTGGTATTTTGAGCGATTTATTTTCGATTTTAATAATTGCTATTGCTATGTTTAGTTTGCAATGGCAACTGGGTTTAATGCTAATATTAATGATGTTACCAGTAACAACAATTATTATCTATTTCCAGCAAAAATATAGGCAAGCTAATTATATAGCTAGAGATGAACTTTCTGGTTTAAATGCTCAATTACAAGAAAACTTAATTGGTATAGGAGTAGTACAATTATTTCGCCGAGAAAAATTTAATTCGGAGTTATTTAGAGTTAATAATATCGATTATGTAAAAGCACTAGATAAAACTATTTTTTATGACTCAGCTATCTCTGGTATTTTAGAATGGATTTCTTTAGTTGCGATCGCCGCAGTATTATTCTTGGGAGGGCAATTTGTTTTAGCAGGAAATCTAGATTTTGGCACTTTATCTTCCTTCATTTTATATGCTCAACGCTTATTCGACCCCTTACGACAATTTGCCGAAAAATTTACAGCTATTCAAGCAGGTTTAACTGCAGTAGAACGTATTATTAATCTTCTCAATGAAGAAGTTGAAATTCTAGACCCAGAAGGAGAAATTAAAAAATTACCTACTGTTGAAGTTAACAATTCTAAAATTGGTGAAATTAGATTTGAAAATGTCTGGTTTGGCTATAAACCAAATGAATATGTTCTGAAAAATCTCAACTTTACTATTAAACCAGGAGAAAAAGTTGCTTTAGTTGGGCCAACTGGAGCAGGAAAAAGTTCTGTAATTCGCTTACTTTGTCGTTTATATGATGTCAATAAAGGCAGAATTTTAGTTGATGGAATTAATATTAAAGACTTACCTCAAGCAGAATTACGAAAACATATTGGCGTAATTTTACAAGATGGTTTTTTATTTGCTGGAGATGTGAAAAGCAATATTACTTTGGGAGAAGATTATTCATTAGAGGAGATTCAAACCTCAGCAAAAAACACAAATATAGATAAATTTATTGCAGAATTACCCCAAGGATATAATACTCAACTACGAGAAAGAGGGGCTAATCTTTCTGGTGGTCAAAAGCAGTTATTAGCATTTGCTCGTGCTGCTATTCGTAAACCGAGAATTTTGGTTCTTGACGAAGCAACTGCTAGTTTAGATGTGGTAACAGAAGCTTTAATTCAATCAGCATTAGAAAAACTTTTAGCAGAAAGAACAGCTATCATTATTGCTCACCGACTTTCGACTATTAGAAATGTTAACCGGGTTTTTGTGTTGAAGCGAGGAGAGTTAATTGAATCTGGTACTCACGAAGAATTATTACAAAAAGAAGGTCTTTATGCTAGTTTGTATAAATTACAAATGTTAGGAACTTAATTAGAGAAGTTCTCAGAAAGATAGAAAAGTATCCACTCAATATGATGGGGTAGGCAATGATTAGACATAGGCGTGAAAAAGATATAGACTTTTTACACATAACAGGTAACAGGCAACAGCTCCGGAAAGCAACAGGGAATAGATTTTTAGGAAAAATGTACGAAAAATGATTTAGGGAACTAACTTTTACAACTCTAGCTTATGTTAAATAAAGGGTAAGTTTATTTTCACCAGATGTCTATTATATAAACCATACGTCAAGGTTTTAGGTGAAAATCCGCCCCTACAATTTTTTTAACGTTTAATTAGACCTACCTACTACCTAAAACCTACGATATGCTTCAAAATCTATTACCAATTAAAATAAATGGTGCCCAATAATAAGGATGACTAAACTCACTTCCAGCAAAAGGTAATTCTTCAAAATCAAATTTTCTTTTGCCTACTTGAAAATTATAAATTCCCTCTGTTAAAGCACCTGCTAATACTAGAGGATTAATCTATGTTTTCGGAGTTAAATCCATTAAAGTTGTGGCGGTAATATTGGAGTTAACTAGATTTCAACTTTGTAGCTTTTGGGCTTGCCTGTTTAAACCATTTAGACTTGGACTTACTCATATCTACGTTGGTGTAGGTTTGCTGTGGCACGCACTGTTACTTTTACCCTATTTCCTTTCTTTGTGCAACAAAGCCATATAACATACTAAATTAAAACTTATTATTTAACGATTTATCTCACAGGAAGTATTTCAATTGTAATCTTAACTCCCGTTTCCTTAGTATTAGGAATATATTCAAGATTAAGTTTAGGAATACAAGCCAAGCGGTCGTCCTGCAGCACCCCCGCGCCGTTTAACGTTAAAGCATCAAGACAAGCCCCTGCTAAATTATCTAAATCAGAATTAGTACGATGTTTACCACAAAAACTGATAGAAATAGCTGCTCTTTGAATTGGTAAATTTACTTCTAAATTAAGGTCAGAAACTTGACGGTAAATTTCAACTTCTGCTTGATTTCTCCAGGCACGATATCGAGGTGGTAAATAAGTACCATTAGTCGTAACTCGTGGGCGTGCTTTTGGAACTACTTTCCCACGAAGATAAAAGTTAATAATTGTAGCATTTTCAGATTTTTCAGAGTCTGGAAGGGAGGTCGGAAAATTTTCAGCATTGCTCAATAAAGGAATAATTTGCTTAACTTCTGTCTCCACATCTTCTTCAAAACTATCCTTTGACTTAGAGGAAATAAGTGACATCTGGGGTATATTCTCCATAGCAGATAGATCCACTTTTCTGTAAGGATCTAATTGCGTCCGGAAACTAGGCCAGCTTTTAGCTATTTGCAGATAAGTTTCAGCACAACTTTCTGAGAAATGGCAATTCTTTTTGAACCAAGATTGCCATTCAGTGGGAGAAAATAAAGCTTGAGTTTCTAGTAATAATTGCCCTAAAGAATAAGCAAATGCCATAGCATTTATCGGATCGTCTTGGCATTGTTTATGTTTAAAATTTATTTCTGCTATTAAGTCTTGCCAATTAATTAACATTTTATATTAGGTGAAGAAGTTGACTATAGAGCTATTTTACCGAATAATTAAGGTTTAAAGCATAATTGTATTAAGGATAAAAAAGAAAAAATCCTGGGTAGTCCTATATATGTAGTGGTAGGTTAATATAAATGATCAATTTATGATATTAATCTCTCAAATATTGAACTTCAATCTACTTGAAATTTGAAAATTTATTTTGTCGGCGATTGCTAACACAAAGCTCCGCTAACACTTGATATAATCAATCAGTACGTTATAAATAACTCAACCTTAAATGTAATACAAAAAAATCTGATAATATACATTTCAAAAATATTTCATCAATATCTAATCCTATGCCAAATAATGATTTAATCTGTGCCAATTGTGGTAGTGGCAATATTGTGAAAAATGGCACAATTCATAACAAAAAATAGAAATATCAATGTCAAACCTGTCAAATACAATTTGTCCCAAATAACTCTAAAGTATACATCAACGATCAAACCAAAGAATTGATTGATAAATTATCAAAGTGAAAAAATTAGTTTAGCTGGCATTATTCCTGTAAAAGGTGTATCTGAAAAATGGCTTCACGCATTACGTTAATAGTAAGTATACAGAGGTTTATCAATCTATTAAATCTACTAAAAAAACTGGAAAACTCACTATTGAGTGTGATTAAATGTGGTCATTTGTTGGGAGCAAATATTACAAGCAATGGCTGTGGCTAGCCATTGACATAGACACCAAAGAAATTGTGGGTTTCTTTTTAGTTAGGAGAAAGACGTGAAAAAGGTGTATTAGGGTTGTGGAATTGATTGCCAGATATTTACAGGCAATGTGCAATTTGTTATACAGATTTCTGGTGAGCTTATGATTTGATTTTTTCTGATTGTAGACATAGCTCAGTGGGAAAATAAACTGGTTTAACTGCCTATATAGAAAGATTAAATAATACTTTCCACACTCCCCTACTCTCCTACTCCACTACCATTTTTTGTAATCAGGTGATTTGTATCTAATTTATAAGCTTTACCTAATTTAGCATCAAATGCCCAAGCTGCAATTTTCAACTTACCTTCTGGGAGTAATTTACCAGAAATTGTTTGTTCCCAACCTGCGTTAAGGTATGCAGGATTATTGAATAGTTGAACTAAATTTTCTCTTTGAGTTTGAGCAGACATCAAAACATCAAAAATAATCCAATCATCTTTTGATTTTGGGTTTAATACCCCGCCATCTACAGGGTGTTTATAATTGGTTGGGGTTTGAGTCCCCATCCACTTTTTCCTTCTTCCTCTCTTGGTGCGCATTCCCTTGGGTCTGTCGCCGACGCGGGGTAGCACCGCTTCTTCCTTCTTCCTCTCTTGGTGTGCATTCCCTTGGATCTGTCGCCGACGCGGGGTAGCACCGCTTCTTCCTTCTTCAACTGCTTGATTTTTATAGGTTAAAATAATTGCATCTGCAGGCTCGTTACGCTCTGGTAAAAATGCCCAACCATTAACAAAGTACCAACTATTTAAAGGTATAATTCCATCTAACGATCCGTAAGTTTGATCTGGAGATTTTTCAGCAGCGATCGCTTCGATATTATTGCTGGCAACTAAATTAGGTTTTAACATACCTAAGTAATTAAGTCCCTTGACTAAATCTTTAACATGATCATAATTTCCTAAAATATTTTCTTCAATACAAAACTTATTTTCAATGATATTAATGAATGATAAACAAGTTTTTCCTTCCATACGCAATTGATAGCTAGATTTAATTTCTTTCACGCTATAAGTAAACGATTTATAGTGTAAAATCATCAATCCAGTCATGGCGATCGCCACTGTAACTTTATAGAGCCATACTTGCGATTTTATCGGATTTATCTGACTATAAATATGGCTCAAAACTATTGGTAATAAATGTATAATAGCGATTATTAAATAAATAGAAAATGTTGTATACCTTGAAGGTAAAGCACTTTCTACTCCAAAACCAACTCTACCAACGGCAGTAATTAAAGCACTAATTATTGAGTAGATAGCAATCATCATCCAACCAATAGTTCTCTCTAAAATATGGTAATTTTTAATATGTTTGAGTAGGTAAATAAATAAACAGCAAAATATTCCTATTTCTACTCCACCAATAAATATCGAAGAAGTAAGAGGAGATATTTCAAAACCAGAACCCAAAGGAGAACCCAAAAAGGCTAAGAAAAACTGTAAAGTTTGCTCTGGATGCCGAAATGCTGGTATAAGACTAGGGCTAACTTCAGGCTTTTGATAATCATAAAAATAAATAATTATATTGCTGATAAAAACTGCTATCCAGCTTAAGAATAACCATTTTTGTTTCAGTAAATCTGATGTTGATTTTGCCGTAACTAATATTAATACAGGTAAAATTATTATCCAAGCTATCATCCCATTAGAATAGGAAAAAGTACTAATGATGCAAAGCATCATACAAATTAAAAATTTATATCTAGTATGAAAGTGGGAGTAGACAACTGAAATTCCTGTAGTAATACAAGCGATCGGCATCAAAACTACTAATTGGATTCCCCAAAACCAGTTATCATATTGAATTGGAGAAAAAATCAGGATATTTGTCAAGAAAGCTATGAGTGAAGTTGTCAACAAATTAGCATTTACGGTTAATCGATTGAGGCGATAAATATTAACAGAAACTAGACAAGCTAAGATAAATATTACTAGCATTTCATATCTAACATCCCAGTTAGTTAAATATGCCAGTCCGAGAAATATTAGTCGTGGAAATAGTTTTCTACTTTCATTATGTTGAGCAATCAAGTCTTGCCAGGACAAGGAATTTTGGGAAATTTTTATGAATAACTGAGGCATAAGATTCCATTGGTCCCAATAAGGCATATTAACGCTGTAGGTCAGAATTAATATTCCCATTGCAACTGCTGGAAGTATAACTAAAACTATACTTATCCAATTTAAAAGTTGGAAATTATTCTTGAAGATTTTTTTGCTAATTGGGGATTTTTTTTCTGTTGTCATTATCCTCATTACGCTCTAAAGGTTTTATACCAATTTGAAAAAGGTAGTTAGATCTTAATCTTTGAAGAAGTAAGAAGGAAAGACCGAAAAAGGAAAAAGAGAATGGGGACTCAAACCCCAACCAATTGTAAATACCGCGTAGACGGCGGGGTATTAAACCCAAAAGAAAAAGATAATTTTTGGCCTTAAGTATAAAATTTGATCGTTCGCAGATATTGTAAATATTTAATTTTTTTTCTCTTTTTTCATATACTTCTTTTCCTCTGCGACCTAGGGACATTGCATGCAATATCCCTACCTAATCCCTGCTTACTCTTCCATGAATGTAGCAATATTTTATGAACAGGACTTACGCAAAAGACGAAATTATACAGCATTTTTAGGGGTTGGCCGTTAACCCCTAGGCATAAGTGGTAGTTATGCGTAAGTCCTAATGAAATTGGTATTAGATTTTAGGTGGTAGATTGAAGAGAAACTTGTTGTGCAACCCTGGTTTAAAATTAGACTGAAGTATTAACCTAAAAACTATAACTAAAAACCTTCTTCAACTCTATAAAATTAATCTGCTGAGTGAAAAAAATATTTTATAAATAAAATTGAATATAAATTGTTATCCAGATACTGAAAAATTGTGTACCACAGTTTTTAGTAGATAACTTAAATATTCTTGTTCAACCCACTGTTAAAATTTTTAACTTTCATCTGAACTTATTTTCTCAAAGCCAATTTTTTCTCTAATAATATAGTACGGTCTTTGCCTAACTTCATCGTAAATACGACCAATATATTCTCCAATAATTCCTAGAGACAGCAGTTGTATTCCCCCCATAAAAAATGTTGTAGTTAAACCATAAGCCCAGGATAAAAATTCTTGCCCTAAAACAAATTTAAAGTAAAGACCAATTAATCCTATAATAAAAGAGAAAATTGCAGATACTAAGCCTAAAATAGTTGCCATTTTCAAAGGAATTGTTGAAAAAGAAAATATGCCATCAAAAGCAAGCTTAAATAACTTAGAAACTGAAACTTTAGGCTCACCTCTATATCGAGGACCACGTTCTACAGAAATACCTATTTGTTTAAATCCGGCATAGGCTCTTAAACCACTTAAATATTTGTTGCGTTCTGGCATTTGTCGTAGAGTTAAGATGACTTTTCTATCCATTAATGAAAAGATACCTGCATCCATTGGAGTGATAATTCCTGACAACTTTCTTTGAATGTAATAAAAACTTTTAAATGCTAATCGTTTCAACAATTTTTCTTTACGATTTTTTCTAATAGCATAAACCACATCATATCCCTGTTGCCAAAGTCGTGAAAAACTAATAATTGCTTCTGGAGAATCTTGCAAATCTCCATCCATTAAAATAACTGCTTTTCCATCAGCATGATCTATTCCCGCAGACAAAGCAGATTGATGCCCAAAATTTCTAGAAAAGTTAATAATTTTTACTTCTAGGTGTTGCTGAGTTATTTTTTTTAACAGTTCAAAGGAAGAATCTACACTACCATCATTGATAAAAATTACTTCGCTATTACCATCAAGTCGCTGTAAAACATCTAATAACTGTCGCCATAGTTCAGGGATGATTTCTTCTTCGTTGAAGATGGGAATAACTACAGAATAATCTATATTTTTCATAGTCTTTACTCACTACTCGCCCAAATCATACATATCTAGTTTATAATTGTCAACTTTTAGGGAGTAGTCATTTCAGTTATCAGTTATCAGGTAAGCATTCAGCTATTAGCTGTCAGCTCTTCCTACGGAATGCTGCGCAAACAGCTTTTTAATAAATGAAGCAAGCATTTGCTTAACTTCTACAACATTTTTAAACAAAGAATTGAAGCACAAGAACAGCAAGCTTAAATTGTCAACTAAAATTAATAAAGCTGATAGCTGACTGCTGAATGCTGACAATTAACAACTGACTTTAAGGGTAAGGAAGCCAACTTTTGTAGTAAAACAATTAATAAAGCTTTTATCCTAAATTAAAAGCAATAGCTGATAGCTGATAGCTGATGACTGACTGCTGAATGCTTAGATTACCGCACTCTTATTTATCAATTCTTTCCCCCTACTTCCTACTCCCTACTCCCTCTTTTGGAGGAGATGTTTAATATCTGTTTATAATTCTATAATTACTTCAATATTTCATCTCCCCTACTCCCCTACTCCCCTACTCCCTCACTCCCTCACTCCCAACTATAATAATAAGTATTCAACCGGATTTGATATTATGACCCAGGTACTTTATAGGACAAGTTTTAGTGATTTTGATGAATTTATTAATTGGTATCCAGAACAGTCGGAATACCACTATGAATTACATAACGGAGTAGTTACTCAAATGCCTAAACCTAGAGGTCAACATTCTCAAATTGCAGGTTTTTTAATGGCTGAGTTGAGCTTGGAAATTAGGCATTCAGGGTCGCCTTACTTTATCCCTAAAGAATGTATTTTCAAAACCGATAATTTATCAGGTTACGAACCAGATGTAATTGTTGTCAACCGAGATTTTATTCAGAATGAACCACGTTGGGAAAAAGAATCTACTTTAATTAATAGTCAGTCAATTAAGTTAGTAATTGAAGTTGTCAGTAGCAATTGGAGCGATGATTATCCTCTCAAACTAGATGCTTATGAAATTATGGGCATTAAAGAATATTGGATTGTGGATTATTTGGGATTAGGAGGAAGAAAATTTATCGGTTATCCCAAACAGCCAACTTTTACAGTTAATACCCTAGAAAATGGAGAGTATAAATCTACTCAATTTAAGGAAAAGCAACTCATTCAATCTTCTATCTTTCCGGAATTAAAATTGACTGTGGAATAAGTTTTTCGAGCAGAATAATGTAAGCATTCAGCCGTCAGCTATCAGCTATCAGCTATTAGGTATTGTTTTTAGTTTTAGATAAAAGCTTTACTAATTGAGTCAGAATTAAATCTTACTACAAAAACTGGCTAAAACAGTCTATTTTCATTAAAACCCTGTCCTTTTTCTGAGAGTTGATAGCTAATAACTGTTTGCGCAGCATTCCGTAGGAAATGCTTACAGAATAATACCAAATAGTTTTCAACTAAAATCCTTGGAAAGATTCGTCCAAGATTATCTCTATAGATATTGCTTGATGAAAAGTCAATTATTGTCTGTAGTTGTTTGAGAAGGAAAAATTAAGAAAATATTAGAGAAAAAGGTCTTCATCTGAGGGAAAGGTAAAAATGTTCTGAAAAGTTCCTTTTGAAAAGCACCCAATATAAGGATAAACGAAGAGACAAATGGAAAGATTGTGGAAAATTATCGCAGGAATCATGCTGGTCGCATTGGTTTTTTTCGGTACGATGCTGGCAAATGTAACTTCAGCTCTTGCAGACGATATGGGGCCATTGTCCCCTGATGTATTTATCCGAGGGCGAGGGCTTGCTGTTACCGATGTTTCTGGCCCAGAAGAATGTTCTAACTTATGTGAAAATGATTCTGAGTGTATAGCAGTGAATTGGTTTCGACCTACATCAACTTGTACGGAGTTAATGGCTTACTTTTCAGCAGAAGTAAATCCAGACTACATTTCTGCATTAAAACCCCAAGGTTACGGTAACTAATCGCAATATTGGACCCACCTTTTTGCGTAGCATTCCGTAGCAAAAAACCTAGTTATATCATGTCCGGATGATATAATTATAAATTTCTAACCGCGATCGGAGCCGTTTTCGCTTTGGTAGACTACATAGCTCCTGCCTTAAAGCCAACATCTCTGTACTCTATTCTAATGAAAACTGCTATCAATCGATCGCTGTTGTTATATTATGTCCGGATAATTAGTGAGAAAAAACTTTCTCCTTCTTCTCTTGTTCTTCTTCTTTCTTCCCTCCTGACTCCTGACTCCTGACTCCTGAGGACTCCGTCGTTATTTATTTATAACTGTTCAACCGGACATGATATTAATGAAATCAAAGGAAAGAGCGTCAAGCTCTGACTAAGAAATCATCTGCCTCCAAAGATACTCCATTAGAGAAAATAGCAAAGCGATCGCCATCTCCCAACCCATTCTCTATACCATTAGGATTATAATATAAGGTACTATTAGCAGAGTCATAAACGATCGTAGCATCAGCGGTAAATACATCAGCTTCACCATCCACCACAGCAAATTCGCTACTATCTAGACTTTCTCCAGGAGTAGTTGCAATGGCAGTGAATACAGTCACATCCAAGAGGATTCGATCTTTGCCAGATACAAAATCAGTAATTTCATCCACACCTAAATTTGCTTCGCTAAATGTTTTATTAGCAGCAAAAATAAATTTATCCTTACTCGCTCCACCACTGAGAATATCGTCATCCTCTCCTCCATTCAGGCGATCGCGTCCGATACCACCACTCAGACTATCTTCTCCACTGCCACCAAGCAAAGCATCGAAACCCAACCAACCAATTAAAGTATCATTGCCACTATTTCCCTTGAGAGTATCGTTTTCATAACCACCTTTGAGAATATCGTCACCATCACCACCTTTGAGAATATCGTTACCCCGGTTGCCATAGAGTTCGTCATCACCAGCAAAGCCAAAGATAATATCGTTACCACCTTTGCCTTGCTTAATATCATTTCCTGAAGTTCCCTTAAGTAGGTCGTTAGAACTAGATGATATTTTTGTTAAAATTTCAGAACCAGAAATCTCATCAACTAACTCAATATAACCTACGCCAACTTCTCCTGCTTCCTCTGCAAAAAAGTCTTTCAGTGTCAGATCGTCTGCTGCTTGGAAACTGCCATCTTGGTTAACATCTATGATTAGATCGGTATCTTCTCGATGCAAGTCTGACATAGAAGTTTCCATACCTTCAAGAGTCAAAGTTTCGCGACCAGCTACTTCTTGAATCTCCAGACCTCCAACATCAGCAGCATTCAATTCAAATAATTCATTACTCGTACTGCCATGAAGTACCCCATCTTCGGCATCCTCCACAGTTCTCACAGGTAATATTTGACCTCGAATATCACCAGGTTCAGGATTTTCGTTTGTATGCACCTGGACGTAGAGGTTGCCATGAAATAGATTAACTAGAGAAGTTATCACTGGTTGAGTTCCCGGCATTTGAGCGGTAGGCAGAATGGCTATTTCCCCGGTAGGAAGATCGCCTCCTTCTAGCAGACTTGCTGCAACTGTAGTGCCTTCTACCGTAGATATGGTGATATTTTCTGTTATCTCAACTGTTGCACCGTTGGCAAAGTTGAGCTGAGTTCCCTCAAAAATGTTGAGTTCGTCTCGGGGTTCCCCATCTAGTAGTTTGATACCTAAAGTGCCATCATCGTAAGCTTCAACAACTTCAATTTCTAATTCGGGAGCTGTCCAGTCACCATAAACCCCATCAGACTTGGGTTCAGAATGGCGAGCAAAATTGGCAGCAGCATCAGACCAATCCCATTTACCTGTAATTGTTTCACTTTCGTAGTCGATCTCAATGTCATCATCATCTACGGATGGTGCCCCAAAGATATTCAAAACATGACTCCCATTAGTGCCATAGTCGCGGTGGTGAAAGTGAATTTTGGTAACAGCATTATCGGTGGTACGTTCTGCGGGGTCTTCAATTAGATCGATTCCATTGAATTGAATCGTATATTCTATTTCTGTCTGTTCGGCATTGAGACTAAAAGTTGCAACTCCTGTAGCATCTGACTCTACTCCATTTTGACTGCTGTCTAAGAAGGCTTTAAATTCTTGAGCTGGTTCGGTCATGCCGAAGTTTTCCAGCAGATAGTTTTGAGCTGCCAGAATAGTATCTTGGTCTGCATCGGGGGCGGGAGAGAGATTTTGATTGTAGAGAATATAAACAGGATCGGAAGGAATGCTACCAGGAATGTTAGTCTCAACCTCCACTGGCAAGAGGTAAAGTCCGTCATCAATACCAGTAGGTGAAGTACCTGCCTGTAATTCCATGACATAATGCCAGTGGTCATTACCTGCCTGGTCATATTCTGCATAATAGTAGGGTTGTCCTTCTACAACAGCTTCCCCTGTAGTGACTTCATTTACGAATTCTACATACCATTCACCTTCATCATTGACTAACCAGTTTTCTTGATACCAGGTCATCACTTCTCCACCTGTGGTCACAAAACTTTCTCCATCCCAAACCTTCAGCTCATCGAGAAAGTTGACTTGGAAATAAGTATTGCGTTCGCGATCGAAAGAATCATCCACTGGACTACCGTCTACAGGAGTATCGTAGAACATATCTATTTGTGGTGTAAAGCCAGGAAAATAGGATGCGTTATCAGTATAGCGATAGTCGAAGGCAGTATCTGATTCTTCTACTACTCGGTCATCCCAAACCCCAACTGGTGCTAAAGTGAGATAGTCGTCAGAAAATAGGTTGGTGTAGCCATTACTCACGCTGTCATCTTTGCCAAGATAGGCTCTGATTTGACCTGTTTCATCTTGACCGAAATAGAATTGTAAACCGTGAAACACTCCAGGATAATATTGAATAATTTGTGGTAAAAAAGCTATCTCTGAAGTAACTGAACCAATGCGACTTTCTAAATCCCAAGTTCCACCTTTTAATGGGTTGCCCACCTGATGTTTTGAAGCAGCAATATTAGCTCCAGTTAGTTGATGTAAAAGTTTGATAAAGTTATTTGATTGACTGGCAATATTACAACTATAAAGTAATATATCGACAATGCCCCATTCTTGCAGATATCCACTATATTCGGCAAGATATTGCTCATTTATGGGTGTTTTTCCTAGATATAAAATTCCAGGATCGCCATGACAAACTATATACAAACTATTAGTTGGATAGTTAGATAAAAGTTCGGTAATTTGTTCTATGCCATCACGATTAGGGTCAATTAAAGCAACTTTTGTTTGTGGAGTAACTCCGGTGGCTAACTGGCGATAATTTTCCACTCTGGTGTCAATTACCATCAATCTTTTATGCTGTCGGAGTTGTTGCAACTTTTGGTTGATTTTTGTTGATTCTGTAGATTTTTTTAAGATTAAATTCATCTTGATAAATCCTCAAATTGATAAATTTGAGAAATACCCTAATCTCTCAGTAAATATTTTGTCAAAAGACAATTTGTCAAAGATTAAGTAATTCTAAAATATGGGATATGAATTGTGAATTTGGAGGAAACCGTTTAGGTTTATTTTTGTTTTAATGATTTTTCTAGTTGTTTATATTTGATACCTAATAAACGTTATTTGTCTTGTGGATGATGGCGAATATGTTTCAGTATTCTAGTGATAATTATCTGCCAAAATCTTGGAGTTCAAACGGCGACGTTATGAGGAGTTAGGATGAATAAATATCGGACTTTGGCAAGATGAAATTGTCTGATCTCTACCTCAGAAAAATTTTATAGAGTTTATAGCTTATGGAGAGAAGTAACCAATCAAAGTCCCATATTAACAGGAGTAAGACTCCATGATTTACGTCATACTTTTGCCACCGAAAGAGTTGGTTTAATGGGAATTGAGGAACTGCGGGCCTTGATGGGTCATTTTCACATTCTTTAAAGTATCAAAAAGTCATATCATTAATACCAATTTGATAAATGTTTGCTACAAATAGATAGGGTATTTATTAGAATTTCCTACGGAATGCTCCGCAAACAGAATCCAGAATTCAGGAGTCGTATGGGAATAGATTTAATACCAATTTTCAGGTCGTAAATTCTCTTTTTTGTCAAAGGGACATTTCCTACAAAATCTTTTTATTGCACTTATTATTCGTAACATTCTTTTTTCAAATTGGTATAAGGGCAAAACAAGTTGCTCAAAACGCTTTGCAAATCTTATTAACTGAGGAGTTGTAAGTAGAAATTAAATTTATATTATTATGAGAGCAATTCTTACAACACAAGAGTATTGACAATACTCTTGCTCTGATGAGTGAGTGTTGAGGGCGTTTATATACATGTCAGATGTTGCTACAAAGCTTGCGTGGTATGATTTACAGCCTTGGCGCATATTTTCGTTCCATTACTACCGATCGCCCGTTAACTATTTGAGTTTGATTCAATAAAAAAGCTTTGCCAGCTTCAGTATCAAACGCCCAAGCTTTAAGTTTAACCTTTCCTTGAGGAATTTCTTCCACAGTAAAAGACTTTTGCCAACCTGAATCTAAATAAGCTGAATTATCAAAATATTCCTTGACACTAGGTCTCGGCATTCTCTGATTAATTAACTTAAATATGATGTCTTCTCCCTCGGTATTTTCGTAAGTTAAAATCACACCATCAGCAACTTCATTTCTTTCGGGTAAAATTGCCCAACCATTGGCAAAATAAGTCCGATTATCAATTTGATTAACTGTATCAAAATAACCATAATTTAATTCTGTTTGTCTCTCTCCAGCAATATCTTGAATATTCTTACTCTTGACTAAACCAGGTTGTAAAAAACCTAATTTATCCAGAATATTAGCTGTATTTCTCAGAGGTTCAGGACTTCTTTTAGTCACTAAACATTCATCTTGAGGAATAACATTTATCATTAACAGGCAAGCCTTACTTTGTAATAAAATTACTCGGCGATCGCTCATCCTCTCCAAAGCATTAATAGTAGTCTTAAGATGTAAGATAATCAAAATACTAACTAAAAAGTAGGAAGTATATTTAATCAACTTTGTCTGAACATTTTTTTCACTAGCTAACTGCCAAAAAATAGCCAACAAATAAACCAAAGAAACCATCAAATATAAAGAAAAAGCCGTATATCTTGGAGCCAAAGATTGTTCGACACCAAAACCAACTCTACCTACAGCAGTTACAGCACCACTAATAATTCCATAAACCCCAATTATTAGCCAGCCAATTAAACGATGTAACAATAAAAAATCTGTTTTAACTAACCAAAAAAATTTCCAACCTAAAAACAGCCAAAAACCAAATACCAAACCTCCAACTATTGTCGCCACAGTTAAATTTTCAAATCCTAAAGGAGCGCCTAAAAAAGCTAAAAAATAATGAACTGTCTCAACTGGATGAGCTATAGCAGATAAAAAACTTGGATGTTTATCGGGCTTTTGATAATCATAAAAATATACGACTAAATTAGCAACTAAACCCAACAACCCACCGATAATTATCCAAATATTCTTAGTAAAAACTTCCTCAAATTTTCCAGAAGCTAAAATTGCCAATGCTGGAAAAATTAATACCCAAATTAACATTCCATTGGCATAAGAAAAAGTGCTAACCGTACAGAGACAAAAACAAATAATAAACTTAGTTCTTAAATTCAGTTTTTTCTGGGCAATAACCAAACAACCAGTCAAACAAGCAACAGGGATATAAACAACAATTTGAATTCCCCAAAGCCAATTTTCATATTGGGCAGGAGAAAAAATTAGTAAATTAGAAATTGCCAAGAGCAAAAGTTGAGTAAAAAGACTAGCCCTAACAGTCAACCTATTTAAACAATAAATATTGAAAGAAACAACACAAGTCAACAAAAATATCACCAACATTTCATATCTGACATCCCAATTAGTCAAATAAGCTAAACCGATAAAAATTAGCCTGGGAAAAAATTTTCTACTTTCATGGAATTGAGCAAATAAATCGCTAAAAGATAAATTTCCAGCATAGATTTTCTCAAACATTACTGCTAGAGGCCATTGGTCAGAAAAAGGAAAATTTACGCTATATTTTAGGATGCAAATTCCCATGAATAAAACTGGCAAAAAAATCAGAAATAAAATAGGAATTTGTCGGCGGTTGAATTGTTGCATAGACTAGAAATATTTGAATTAATGACTATACTCAAGAGCTTTTCAAGTTTAATAAACTCCAGGTATAAAAGATAATATTAGATAATTTTCAGACGAAACAAAGGAAAAATGTATTTATAGAACCCCTGAGTGGGATCTTTTAGGAATAAAGTTATACTAATGAGCGATCACCAACTAGCATGAGAAAATGCCAGCCTTCAAGTAGTTTAACAGACAAAGAATAGGTTCTGATCGAACCACTACTACCTAAGAAGAAGAAAACTCGGCCACAAAAATGGAGCAACAGAGAAATCTTAGATGGTATCTTGTATCAACTTAAGAATGGTTGTAACAGGTGTAACTTACCCTGCATACTTACCTCCTTATTCAACAGTGTTTTGGCAGCTACATTCAGTGGCGAGCATCAGGGATAATTGAGAAGGTTAGAGATGTATTGCATTCTCAAGTACATCAACAGGTAAAAAAAGCCAGATGGACAACTTTAATCATCATTGATTCACTTATCTGTAAAAAATACCTGTAATGCTAGTATCAAGTCAATCATGATTTTGTTTTTACAAATCCACGAACGGAATTAAGCGACATAAGCGCGTTAGATAGTCTCGGTTTTCCTTCTTGCTCCGTCCTTACTCTGAGGAAACCTCAGAGCGGGCGGTGCGCTTTTTTACTTATTGCAGCAAAGCCAATGTATCTGACGATTAGGGATGAACAGAAATTTTGTCAGATAACATTGATTACTTCAAGTCCAAACCTGTTAACCCATAACAAAATTACTATTTTACTTGACAGGTGTAAAAGCTTGACCAAAAATTTTGTTTGCGCAGCATTCCGCAGGAAAAGGACTCTTAAAAAGACTACAGCTAAGATTAATCTGTGTTTGATCCGATTGATGCTTCAGAGATTGGCGGTCGCATAGAACTCATTTGGGTTCTATAGCATGGTATGCTGACGCGAGGCCGCACCACTGTTCCCTGTTCCCTGCTATAAATAAAATGGTAAATAAATAATCTGGTTTGATAAATGTTCTTATATTACTTATTGGGATTTCTACTTTTACTATCAGTAGTAGGTATTACGCTTTATTTCGTCACCCCTCGCAGTTATGAGTCGTCTGAGACGGTAGCTAATTCCTACGATGAATGGACTCAAGACGGTATCCTAGAATTTTACTGGGGCGAACACATTCACTTAGGTCACTATGGTTCGCCACCACAGAAGAAAGATTTTTTGACTGCCAAGTCTGACTTTGTCCATGAAATGGTGAAATGGGGAGGGTTGGATAAACTATCTCGCGGTACTACTGTTCTAGATGTAGGTTGTGGCATTGGTGGCAGCACCCGTATTTTAGCAAAAGATTATGAGTTTGACGTTACAGGTATTACTATTAGTCCTAAACAAGTACAACGCGCTCAGGAATTAACCCCGGAAGGAGTTGATGCTAAATTTCAGGTAGATGATGCTCTAGCACTTTCTTTTCCAGATAATAGTTTTGATGTCGTTTGGTCTATTGAAGCGGGACCTCATATGCCAGATAAAGCTAAATATGCTGAAGAAATGATGCGGGTATTAAAACCTGGTGGAATATTGGTTGTAGCTGACTGGAACCAGCGAGACGATCGCCAAAAACCACTCAATTTCTGGGAAAAACCTGTAATGAAACAGTTATTAGAGCAGTGGTCTCATCCTGCTTTTTCTAGTATTGAGGGTTTTTCGGAACTGATAGCAGAAACTGGATTAGTGGAAGGGGAAGTAGTGACAACAGATTGGACACAGGAGACTATTCCTTCTTGGTTAGATTCTATTTGGCAAGGTGTAATTAGACCTCAAGGAATGATTCG
The DNA here is from genome assembly GCF_010672695.1 of Okeania sp. SIO1H4. Taxonomy (NCBI): domain Bacteria; kingdom Bacillati; phylum Cyanobacteriota; class Cyanophyceae; order Oscillatoriales; family Microcoleaceae; genus Okeania; species Okeania sp. SIO1H4. The sequence goes on along the minus strand of NZ_JAAHGB010000026.1, from coordinate 41,424 downwards.
TTTTGGTTTATCAGGGATAATTAAGTCTATACGAGAAGTACCAACTTTGTTATTAATGCGTCTGGCATTTGGGAATGGTCTTTGTCGTTTCGGAATGTTCCGCGCAGTCAAGGTTAGTTCAATATTATCATCAACAGAAAATACTGAAGCTGAAGTAGTTAAAGTGTAATATTTGTATGTATCTTTGGCAGATGTTGGAAGTTGCTTATTTTGCTAATTTATAGCAGTCGAAGGAAAGGTGAGGACAGATCGAGAGCTTAAAACTCAGACAAAGCAAGATTTTTCCATCTTCCTTCTTTCTTCTGCTATAGCATTAAGTATTGGGGATTATATTTGGCATCGGAAAACTTAACTGTTTCGCAAGGAAAAGTCAATCATAAATTTTGGTTGACTAATTGCTAGTGACTTTATCTATCAAAAATTCTGTAAAACCTTGACGCTTAATTGCTTGATTTAAATAAGGATAGTCAGATGAAATTTTTAAATATTCATCTGTCCAAGCATCAATTTTTTTAATCACTTCAAAAAAAACTTTACTATTATGGGGCAAACTTAATTTTTCTACATCTTTTACTTTGTAAGTTGCTGTTTGTAGTTGTCTGATAGTAAATAGCATTGCAATATAAAATTTTAAAGTTTTAATTGTTGTTTTAGACTTCTTGAGAGACTGATTTTGTAGACAATTCTTTATTTCTGAAAACTCTGGCGAACTAATACAATTTTCTACTTGTTTTACTAACTGAGCACATAAAAGGTAAACTTTCATATTTATCGATTCATCAAATACTTTTTTATAGTGACTATCCGCTTTAATTATTGTATTTGGGTTAGACGTTGCTCTATGGGGTTCACGAAAAACTATAGAAGTTACCGCCTGACCTAAATAAGGAATTGTCACTATTTTTTTAGAATCTTTACCCATATTTTTATAAAAATTTTTGCGACGATCATAAAACAAGTTAGATTTTGAAAAGTAGTTTTCTATATTTCGCTGGATAGAATCTGTAGCTCTTAAAGAAGATGCTTGAATCGGAGTTTGAAAATTGGTTGCCTTAATAATTTGGTCTCTAGCTTCCTGGTCTTCTGTAAATATAATTTTAATTAGTATTGCTCTATCATCTAGATTGTTTTGATCGCCAAATTTTTCGTTGCTATTGTTTTTATTTAAACCTTTCATATATTCATATATAATTGTCGTTGTTTGTAAACCATTTACTATTTGAACATCATCAAGACTAATGACTTTTCCTTTGGTTGTTCCATTAGATGCCAATATAGTTACACCATTATTCAGCCACCAAAAATCTATATCTTGATGAGGAGAATCAAGGGAGTTTTTAATATCCTTGTTAACTTCTATATTATTACCTTGATAATCTCGCACATTTGACTCAAATATATACTTTCGTAAATTACCTTGTTCATCAGTCACAAATTCATAGTAGTCTTTGAGCTTCGAGAGGATGACGTAACCTTTGTTTAAATTATTATCTGAATTATTGTCTAACCTTGATATATAATTTTCTACAAACTTTAATTCTAAATTATAGCTTTTCTCTTTCCTAGATATTTCAAGTAGTTCACTAGCACCGAGAAACTCAAATTCTACCTGAGAAGACGAAAAATATTTTTTTGTTTGCTCTCTTAGTGTTTCAACTTTAGACTTCACGTTATTATTAATATTTGATTTATCCCCTTTGCTAGCATAGATATACTTAATTTTTAAACTTGGATGCTTACTAGCTAAATCTTTATATAGCTGATGAAATATTTCTATCTTCTCTAGAAGCAGATCATTATAAATATTTTTGAGATTTTTTATGTCTTTGGATAAATCAAATATTGTATGTATAGTAGCAATAAACTTATCTATGGCTTGTTCTTGAAATGACTTCGATATTTTAGCTTGAATCAAGTAAACTTCTAGTCGTGGTTTTTTGGTAATTTTCTTAATTTCCTCTGGGGAAGGAACTTCATTAAAAAGTACATTTTCTACAAAAATAAAAAACCCATCTATACCTCCATCATTACTTCCATCTACCAGACCTGAAGATATTTCTTCATCCGATAAATCATATTCTTTTAATGATTGCTCAAAAGAGAAAAATTCAAAAAATTCTGCTTTTGAATTAGTAGAAGAAGTCTCATTCATTTTATCCTCAAGAATTTGCTCTACTATAATTAAATCGTTATTATTTGACATAAATTTTCACCCTTTATAAAGTTATATCCATTCTGTATATTACTATGAACTTCTATCTATCCAGTAGTTAGGTTTTCGTTGGAGGTGCATAACAGCTACTACCAAAATTCTACTTTCTGAATGTTTGTAAACTATGCCGTAGGGAAAACTAAGAATCCGGCAACGTCGTGTATTAGCTGACAGCTTAGGCCATGCTTCAGGAAACTTTTCTATTCTATTAAGAGTAAATTCAGCTTCAGCAATGAACTTATCCGCTAGAATCGAGTTTATAGTATCATAATACGCAACAGCTTCTTGCATTTCTCTTTGTGCCTCTGGATGAAAATCACAAACCATTATTTTCCTCTAGAACGTAATTTCTGAAACACCTGTTGGCGACTCACTATTTCAACTTTTCCTTGTTCAACTTCTGCAACTCTTTTTTCTGCCTCAATTTCCCACAAAGCATCTATTTCTTTTTGATAATCAGCATCAAGACTTTTCAGTAAATGTTCTGCTAACATTGCTCTTGAACCTGGTGGTAATGATAAAGCTGCACTAAAAATATCATCATAAGCAGTAGTCATATATTCTAACTCCAAAATAGACGATGTATTGATTATAAATTAGTATTATAAAAGAAACAACCCGTGGATTATTGATTATAATATTTACCACCAAAGCAGTTTAGCAATTGAAGGAAAGATTAGGACATATCAAAAGCTTAAAACTTAGGCAAAGCAATATTTTTTCCTTCTTCCCTCTTCCTTCTTCCTTCTTCCTTAAAAAAATGGCATATAGTGATTTTAAAATCTTAAGTAAATTCCAAAAAGAATTTGATTTACATATTCACGAACAAGTGAATTTATTTGCTCAAGTAGAAGCCCTCAAATCCAGTAATTTTCTAACTAAAACTCTGGCAGAAACTGTAGAACTTGCTTTAGCAATTAATACTGAAAAAGCTCGTTTCCTGACGGAATGCTCCGCAAACAGAAATGATTATTACTCCCTTGTTATTAGAAATCAGAAGGCAGGCAAATTATTCGGTTAGTTTATTCTCAGGAATTGAATTTAATATTGACTTTGACCGGAGTTTAAATGGATATTGTGACTTTCTAATTATTCGTTCTCCAGAACAGTTAATAATTAATGCTCCTGTAGCAATTATTGTTGAGGCTAAAAATGAAGATATTAAGGGCGGTTTAGGTCAATGTGCAGCCACAATGTTAGCAGCACAATTATTTAATCAACAGGAAAATAAAGCAATTAATAGAATTTATGGTGCGGTGACAACTGGGGATATTTGGAAGTTCTTGTTGTTAGAAGGAAATGAATTAAAGATTGATTTAAGTAATTTTTATATTCGGGATGTCGAGCAAATTTTGGGTGTATTATGGCAAGCTGTTAAATAATAAGCATTCAGCCATCAGCTAATAGCTAAATACTTACGTTAAATAGAGAAGGAAAAGTATGTTATAAAATTTTATAGTAGAGGTTTGGTCTCCAAACCTAATTGAAAATGGTATTGAGATGACCAAGAGAAAAGAAAATTTAGTATTTGAAGCTTCCTACTTCAGTAGGAGGCACTGATAACTAATAACTGATAACTGAAATGACAAATTTACAAGTAAAATTTCCAACAGATACATGGGTTTCAGCTACTTGGGATGAATATCTCCAAACTATTAAAAATCCCATTTATGCTAAAGCTAAATCTTATTATTTTCAAGGAAAATTCAGAATAGAAATGTCACCAGTAGGTTACGATCATGCTAGCGCTCATTCACTTATTTCTGCAGTTATTGGTATTTTCTGTAGTCTCAAAAATATCGACAATAAAGGTCTAACTAATTGTAGTTATAGAAAAATCGGATTTCAAGAAGTACAACCAGATATTTCCTACCATATAGGTGACAATGCCAATATTATTCCCTGGGGAACTTCTATTGTAGATTTAGGTACATATCCACCCCCAGATTTAGTCATAGAAATAGCCAATACCTCACTGTCTGATGATAAAGGTGAAAAAAGGCTGATATATGAAGATTTAAAAGTCAAAGAATATTGGATAGTTGATGTAAAAAATGTAGATATTATTGCTTTTACTATGGTTGATGGTGGCAGTAAAAGAATTAGAGAGTCTCTAGTTTTACCAGGGTTAGTAATAGACGTTTTAAAAGAGGCTTTAAAACAGAGTCGAAATATCAATCAAAATCAAGTTATTTCCTCCCTATTGTCTAAATTTAAAGCATCTTAATCAGAGAATATAGTAATCCTAAATTAGGTTGTAATATTTTATCGTGGGGGTTTGGAGAACCCCTATAACTGACGATTTTTGCTTAAAGAACTAATTTAAGGCTATAATCATTCTAATTGTCTGTTTACAACGGTTTTCATTTTGGGTAAACCACAGTAGGGACTTTCCATGGAAGATCCTGGATTATCATTTTTGTAATGTGCTTCATTGACCTGAAAACTGCTGTCCTAGTTTATTTCTCCTTTGAATTAGTAATTTTATTCCTGAGAACTAACAATTAAATATTATGTCGTTAGAAAATATTCAACTATCAATTACTCTATCTGACCAAAAATTAGAAGAGGAGGATCTTCAAACAGATACCGAGAATATTTTGTCGGAAATAGAAAAATTTGATGGCGTTCAAAAAGCAGATTTAATATCAATAGAAAAAGCCGAACCTAATACTAAAAGTATCGGCGGTTTTTTAGTAGGAATTCTCACGGCAGAAATTAATGCTAAAAATCTTAAAGCTTTGGTTGGATATTTGGGCGATCGCCTCTCTGGTAAGACTGTTAAAATTAAGGCTGAAGGTAATGGTCGAAAGATAGATATTGAAGTTGGTAATCTGGAAGATTTGAATAAAGCTTTGGCAGAAGTAGATAATTTTTTGAAGGCTTAAGGAGATTTTTTTATGGCAAAAATAGCTCTATTAATTGGAGTTAGTGAATACCTCTCAGAATTTCCAGCTTTGCCTAGTGCGGTTAAAGATGTTGAGGCAATGAAGGAAGTTTTAGGTAATTCGGAAATGGGAGGTTTTGATAATATTGAGGTTTTGAAAAATTCCAATCGTCAACAGATAGAAGAGGCAATTTATGATTTGTTTGCTGACCGGAATAAGGATGATGTTTTACTTTTTTATTTTTCTGGTCATGGAGTTAAAAGTAGAGAGGGTAATTTATTTTTAGCTACTCCTCAAACTCGCAAAGGTGAAAGGGGAATTGTTACGCCGACTGCTGTGGGTGCTAGTCTTTTACAAAGTCAAATGAATGATAGTTTTTCTCAACGTCTGGTTGTGATTCTTGACTGTTGTTATAGTGGCGCATTTACTAAAGGAATGACTGCTAAAGGGGATGAAAATATAGATATTCAAACTGAATTAGGTGGAGAAGGTAGGGCAATTTTGATGTCTTCTAGTGCTGTTCAAAGTTCTTTTGAGTCGGAAGGTTCTGAATTATCTATTTATACAAAATATCTCGTTGAAGGTATTAAAACTGGAGCAGCAGATACCGATAATAATGGCAAAATTTCAGCCGATGAATTGCATCAATATGTGAGTGAAAAAGTACGCCAAGAATCTCCAGCAATGACTCCTCAATTTGAACCTCACAAGGAAGGTTATCGAATTTTTTTAGCACGTTCGCCACAGGATGAACCGAATTTAAAATTTCGTCGAGAAGTTAAAGAAATACTGATTAAAAACAATGGCGAAATTAGTTTGCTAGACCATAATTTTTTGGATGAACTCTATAGAGAAATTGGGTTATCCCAGCCTGAATCTGAAGCTATTATAACTGAAGAAAAACAGCCTTATGAATTATTTAAAAATAAATTGAAGCGTTATGAAGACGCTTTAATTTTAGCAGTTAAAGAAAGTAATCCTTTAACAGAAAATAATCGCAAAACTCTCCAGAAATTTCAGTCACTTTTTGGGTTGAGAGATGAGGATATTGCGCCTATTGAGGAAAAAATTATATCCCAGCTACCAAAGCCACCTAATCCCAAACCTAAACTCAAAGTAGGGTGTTTTGTAATAATAGGTACAGGAGTTTTACTAAGTATTTCGTTTTTTACTTTACTACCAAAGTCAGCACCACCACCAAGACCATTACCATCGTTAACAACAACACTACCAACAGACCAAAACTCAAAGTATTCAAAGCTAGAAAATCTACTAAAAGAAAAGGAGTGGAAAGAGGCAGATATAGAAACTTCTCGTTTAATGTTGAAAGTTGCGGGGGGAGAGGAGCGAGGATATCTAAGTGAAAAAGATGTAGAAAATTTTCCTTGTACAGACCTCCGCACAATTGACCAGCTTTGGGTAGAATATAGTGATCGTAAATTTGGCTTTTCTGTGCAGAAGAAAATTTACCAGAGTTTGGGTGGAACAAAAGAGTATGATTCAGAGGTATGGAAAAATTTTGGAGATCAAGTAGGATGGAGAAAAGGAGACGAATCGTTGAGCTACGATGAGCTTTGGGAGGAGGATAACCTCCCTTCCATGTTGAAGGGGAACCTCCCTTCCATGTGGGTGCTTATTAATGGCAATAGGCTTATTAATGGCAAACGGTTTGTGGTCTTCTCTCGCGCAGAGACTTGTAGACTTTAACATATAAGCGTTTCAGCCGTCAACAGAAAAAAGTTTTAGGAACTTAATTTTACGAATTTTGTTGATTTCAGGATTTTGATACCCTTTTTTCAGTTATCAGTTATCAGTTATCAGTCTAGTAGGTTGGGTTAAGCGACAGCGCAACCCAACAAAAATCTATATCTATAGAAATAAAATATGTGTTGGGTTTCACTTCGTTCTACCCAACCTACGAAATGGTTGTTTTTTATTATTAGGAATTGTTTAACTCACTACCTGAATTTAACTCTTTATCTGTACCAGTCTATAAATGTTAATTTTCGGTGTGTTACGCTGACACTAACACACCCTACTAGACCTACTTTTCATCAAACTAAGCTGAAGGATGAGTCATATTTTTAGGAATCACAATCTCATCAAATTCCTCCGCTGAAACATAACCCAACTCCAAACAAGCTTCCTTCAAAGTCAACTCTTTCTCATGGGCAACCTTAGCAACTTTCGCAGCATTATCATACCCAATTTTTGGACTCAAAGCTGTCACTAACATCAAAGACTGTTCCAAATAAAATTCAATTTTTTTCTGATTTGCCTGCAAATCAACTAATAGAAAGTCCGTAAAATTATTACAACTATCAGCAATCAAATTAATCGACTGAATTAAATTAAATATCATCATCGGTTTATAAGTATTTAACTCAAAACTTCCCTGAGCGCCAGCAAAAGCGATCGCTGCATCATACCCCATTACCTGAGTCGCCACCATCGTCATTGCCTCACACTGAGTAGGATTAACTTTTCCTGGCATAATTGAAGACCCTGGCTCATTTGCAGGCAAAATTAATTCCCCAAACCCACACCGGGGACCACTTCCCAACCACCGAATATCATTAGCAATTTTCAACAACGAACAAGCTAAAGTCTTCAGAGTGCCGCTCGCCATAACTATTGGATCGTGAGCAGCTAAAGCAGCAAATTTATTCGGTGCAGACACAAATGGCAACCCAGTTATTTCACTAATATATTTTGCAGCAAGTTCGGCAAAACCACTAACTGTATTTAATCCCGTTCCCACTGCGGTGCCACCTAGAGCGAGTTCATACAAACTTGGCAAAACATTAGTTATGTGTTGTATATTTGCATCGAGTTGTGCCACATATCCAGAAAATTCCTGCCCCAATGTTAACGGTACAGCATCTTGCAAGTGGGTACGCCCTATTTTAACAATTTCGGAAAATACTTCTGATTTTTCCTGGAGTGCATCGCGCATTTTCTTGACTTTCGGCAACAACTTTTCCTGTAATGCTATTGCTGAGGCGATGTGCATAGCAGTGGGAAAAGTATCGTTAGATGACTGCGACATATTAACGTGGTCGTTGGGATGTATTGGTATTTTGCTTCCCATTTCTCCACCAGCAATTTCGATCGCCCGGTTAGAAATGACTTCGTTGACATTCATATTGCACTGGGTGCCACTTCCTGTCATCCAGACTCGCAGCGGAAAGTTACCATCTAGTTTCCCAGCAATTATTTCTTCTGCTGCTTGAGAAATTAATTTTGTTTTATCTTCTGGGAGTTTGCCGAGTTCGTGGTTGGTTTGAGCAACTGCCTTTTTGAGAATGGCGAATGCTTTGATGACTTCTGGTGGGATGTAGTCTTGGCCAATACAGAAGTAGATGAGCGATCGCTGAGTTTGAGCGCCCCAATAACGATTTGCTGGTACTTCTATTTTTCCCATGCTATCGCTTTCAATGCGCATTTTAGACGACATTAATTCTGTCATTAGTATTTTGATGATATGGTGTATCTTTATATTTACTTACATCATTATCTTTTATGGCACTGACTTAGTTAAATTTTTATTTTTTTGTCTTTAATTTATAAGAATTTTATGCTCATAAAATTATCTGATTATACTATTTTTATTCTCTTTAGCATTCAGGTGCCAAAGCTAAAGATTGCGAAAGGTTATTTTTATTTTGATATTTCTGTTTTTTTAACTTTAAATATTTTTCTACTGTGTCTAAGATTTTTTTTGCATTTGCTGGTTTTCTTAAAAAATCTGTTGCTCCTGCTAATAATCCCCTAGCCCGATTTAGATAATTATCCTGTCCAGTATAAATAATAATAGGAGTTTGTTTATAAATTGAAGCTTTCCGCAAAAAATTACAGAGTGCATAACTATCAACTTCCGGCATAACTAAATCTATAAATATTAATTCAGGATTTTTTTTAGCCATTAATCCTACCCCTTGCATTGGGTCAGTAATTTTCTCAATTTTATAACCTTTAGGCATCAAAATTTGCTCTAAAAATTTACCTGTTGTTGGTGTAGAATCTATACAAGCTATCAGAGGTCTATAACGATTTGTTGAACAGTAAGCTAGGTGTAATTGTTCCCATGGAGAAGGTAAATCTGGTATAGCTCGAACTTCTATTACACCTTGTTTTAAAAAATGATATATAGTACGAGTTGTTAAGGTTAAACATTGCCTTTTTTTAGCTGTAATATCCCACAAGGTATTTTCACCATTAAATTTATTAGTAAGAACCTGTATAGATTCTTCACTGAGACGACTTTGTAATTTTATAGATTGTTTAACTACCGGAGCTTGTTCTGGGAAAATATCATTAATACCTATTTTCTGCCAGCGTTCCCAAAGTTTTTGTGCTGCCTCTATAACTTGCTTTAATTCTAATGGAGATAATGCTAAGTTGGAACAAATTTCTGATGTTAATTCCCCATCGGATTGCCAGTTGAGATTTAAAATTGACTGACCTGCTAAAGCAAAGAAAATTTCATAGCTGCTACTACGGATAATTGCTTTACCTTGTTTTATAGTTATTTGTTCTTTAGTAAGACCTTGCTGAAGAAGCTTATATTCCCATAATTCTTCAGTAGATAGTAAATTAGCGTTAAATTTTAGATGCTGACAATGTTGACTAATTGTTCTGTACCAACGTCTAGTTTGATGTAATCCCCCTGTAGCATATAACATTTGTCCTCGACAAAAGTAAATCTGCCATTTTTGTTCGCCATTGTCTAATATTAGTTTACCTGTTGCTTGCTTGTGACTAAGTGCGGCCAAAACTTTCCATACTTTGTTACACCTGATATTAGTTATTAACATAATTATTCTATTTTATATTTGCTATCTAATTTTATCTCTAGTTTAATCATACAATAAAACTTTTTCTATAGGGTTTAACCCTCTACGGAGTATTTTATCCACGATTAATTATTAAAAAATTAATTTTTCTGAAAATTTTACTATAAACATATAGATTAACTAGCTGTAAGCTATCAGTTACTAGCAGTCAGCGGGGATAGTCCATATAAAAAAGACATCTAAAAGCTTGGGTTAAAATCCCCGACTTCTAGCTTGTTGTTTAATTTTATGAGGAGTTGAAATCCCATTCTAAAAAGCTGAATACTAAACGCTCTCTCGCTGTTTGCGGAGCATTCCATCAGGAAATACTTTTTAATAATGTTGATTTAATGATTTTATTAAGATTACTTTTTTAATATATTTTACGAGATATAACAAAAAGATTAGGCGGCTAGTCGTGATGTGGTTTATATAGAAACACTAGATTTGACAAGTGCAAAATTGTGTATCAAAATTATCATTAATGAATAATTAACTTATAATTGATCGCAATTTAGTGTTAGCTTCCTACAGCCATAAAAGTCAAATCATATGTTTGCCCCAAAGTGCTTTTCAAATCATTTGTAGAATGTTTAGGATTGACATACTTTTCCAAAACTTCTACAATTTTTTCTGGATCGTAAGATTTATACAGGTAATCATTAGCACCTACAATTCTAGCTCTAGTCCGGTCGATAATACTGTCTTGAGTTGAAAAAAATACAATTGGTATATCTTGAAAGGTAGTAGTTTTTCGTAAAAATTTACATATTGTATAACCACTAACTTTAGGCATAATTAAATCCAAAAAAATTAAATCAGGTTTACATTCTTCCAAAAGAGCTAATCCTTTAATTGGATTTTGAATATGCAAAATTTCATATCCCAGTGGCTTGAGAATTTTATCCAGTAAGAAACCAGTACTATAACTATCATCAATACAAGCAATTTTGACTTTATCAACACTCTTTTCTATCGCTGGCAAGTGAAATTTTTCTGAAGGTGGAAGCCAATCTTCTACCTTCATAAAATTAATTAAGCCTAGTTTTTCAAAGCTATATAAACTATGGGTAATTACCTCTAATGACATTTTCATTTCTAATGTAATATCCCAAATTGTTCGTTTACCATTGAGTAACTTATCGAGCTTCAAAACAGACTCTGATTTTTCTTGATTTAATAACTTATTTCTATTTTTAATAATTGGCACAAGTTCGGGATTAATGTGCAATAAACCTTCATCTTTTAAAGATTTTAAAAGTATTTTTGCTGAAGCAAGAACTTCTTTAATTTCTCGCCTTGATAACAGTAAATTTAAAGTTTTTTGAGAAGTGGAATGTTTCTGTGGATGCCATCTTCTTGTTAAACCTGCTTGACTAATAATAGCAAAGAAAACTTCTTCAGTGATAGTACGCAAAATTGCCTTAGCTTCACTTAAAGTTATTTGATTATCACTAATAGCTATTTGCAACAATTTATATTCCCATAGTTGAACATTTGTTAACTGATTAAGTTCAAATTTAAAGTTAGGACAATGTTTCTTGACAGCTCTATACCAACGTCTGGTAGGGTGTAACCCACCACTTGCATATAAAAGATGACCAAATAGGAAATAAAGTTGCCATTCTTGATTGCCATAAGCGACGCTCAACTTTCCGGTAACTTGCTTTTTGCTGACTATACTCAGGGTATTTGCTAGCTTAATATAACCAATAGTGGGTGCTGACATAATTATTGAACCTTTCAAATCATCGTAATATTTAATTTTGCAGTATTAAGCACTAGAGCAGCATGATATAGACATGGTTTTTATTGTTTCATATTTCCTTTATTATGTCATCGCTTGTTATACTGAGTTTTTTTAATAATTGTACTGAAATATCAGGGTTTTCTCAGAAACTTTTTGATTTACTTGTTTGTAGCAGGAAACACTTAACAGTGGGGAACAGGTTTTCTTGTATTCAATTCATCATCACTCTATATACTAACCAATTCAATATTTACTAACAATATTTATTATTAACCACATTCTCTACCGATTATACATCCGCCATTCGGATTATTTTTGAATTATTTTTTTCAGCAGATTCATAATATTAGATTGTAGGTATAGCAGTAGACAGATAGGTTAGGACATAGATTGATCAAGATATTTAGACAGGGAAATATTTTTCCTACTTTTCCCTATTCCCTGTAATATTTTATATTTTCGACATTGATTTAATTGTATCTCATCTCAAACTTGGTTGATTGTATACCAATTTGATAAATATTTGCTACAAATAGCTAGGATATTTCTTAGGAGTCAACCCACCCCTAACTCCTCCCAGGAAGGGAAGTCAGTCCTCAGATAGGAGAGCTGTCGGATTGGCGACGTACAGAATAAATAGCTTTGATACCATTTATTAGGTCGGAATTTATATTTTTAGTCCAAGGGACATCTTTGATAAAGTCTTTTAATTGCCCTTATTATTCGTAACATTATTTTTCCAAATTGGTAGTATATAATTAGTGTTTCGTAATTTTCATAATTTACTTGCTTGCAAATTGTTATAATATTAAGTCTCATGTAATACTTAGTGTGATTCGTTCTGGAAAATACTATTTGTGTTAAATTTACACTTAAATCCTTGTAAATGAAGTGTTCTATAAATTATCAAATCAGCTCTCCAAAGCAATAATATTTAACTTAAATAAATTAGTTAGGTATTAGCATAATAAATAAAGATATTAATGTTTGAATGCGATGACAAGATTGGGGATAAAATGGAAAAGTTATTGTTCCTATAGCAGTACGTTCTTTAGTGAGGACAGTAAATTTGACTGAAAAGGGAGTAGGGGGTAGGGAATAGAGGAATGTCTGCACTATATTTGCGTAGTGCTATATGTAAAATTGATAAAAATTAGTTTTAGAAGTAGGTAAAGAGTTAAGTGAGTATGATTAGCCATTAGTTTCATTTGCAAAAATACCAGGCAAAAATAGACCTATTATCAAACTTTTCTAATTTAGCAATAAGTCTAATACCAATTTGATAAATATTTGCTACAAATAGCTAGGATATTTCTTAGGAGTCAACCCACCCCTGCCCCTCCCAGGAGGGGAAGTCAGGAGGACCGAGTCACACGGGAATAGCTTCAATACCATTTTCAGGTCGGAAATCATTCTTTTCTCTTGGTGCGCTACCAGGTGCGACTGGCGTCGTCGCGGGGTCACACCGCTTTGTCGAAGAGAATATCCTGCACGTGTTTTTTTATTCCTCTTACTATTCGTAATATTCTTTTTTCACGCTTGGTATAACAAACTCCTGCTTAAGATAAATAGACATCTGGTAAAAATCAAAAATTAAATCAATTCTCACACTAGATATATCAATTATTTCTCCCTACTGCCTACAGCAAAGCTGCCTACTCCCTCTTTTCTGGAGATGTCTAATAATTATTATCTCAACAATAAGATAGTAAAGAATGATCGAAATTCTAGTCTTGTCTTCAGAGTAAGTTACTAATCTATTAGCTATCCATCTTTCCCATTCTTTTCTTAACTTTTTTTACTTCTTTATTCCTGTTTCTAGAATAGATGATTTGAATGCTGACCAGCTTAATGAATTCCATAGTTCATTTTCGACTATTTTTTCTTCTTTATCATAGAAGTAAATCCACAATTTATGTGATTTATATATCAACAGCTAGCCGCAATAATAGTTTGTAATTTCTATTGCCGACATTAGTATTAGTATTTTATTTTAGCTCTGACAAAATTCTACTACTCTCATAAAATAGTTAGGTTTTCCTACTAAAAAACGACAACCTTTACTTAAAAGTTCATCTAAATTTTCCACAGACCTTAGCCAAACCTTCCCATTACTACCAGCAACAGCAATTTTTTTACTATCCGAACTAAAACTAATACTAATTACATTCTCCATAAATTCAAATTGACTAATCTGCCGTCCTGATAAATTCCAAAGTCGCACAATACTATCAATTCCAACAGTAGCTATTAACTCTCCATCAGGACTAAAACTAACTAACTTAGTATCCAGATGTAAACTTTGAAAATTATTCATTAATTTTCCTGTAGAAAGCTGCCACAATTCCACGACTCCATTTGATGTTGCTGTTAGTAAAAGCTGGGGTTGAGAAATGCTAAAATTCATACTAATAGCTTGCACATCTAGAGTTTTGAATTGATTTTCAGATATATTCCATAATCTAATTGTAGACTTTCCATCTAATGTTGCTAGAAATTTTCCATTGGGACTAAAACTAACAGCTCTAATCAAACCATTATCATTCAAAATTGAATCAGATAATATAGTTATAGGTGACGATGATACATTCCAAATTTGAACAGGAATATCTATGCCAGAAGTGGCTAAATACTTACCATCAACACTAAAACTAATACTATTAACTTCAGTTTGAGATATCTCTAATACATATAATTTTTTCCCTAATAAATTCCATATTTTTACCGTACCATCACTACCAGCAGTTGCTAAATATTCACCATTCGGATGAAAAATTAGACTATTAACTGATTTTTGCTCCGTTTGCCATTCTGTAATTTTTTCGCCCTCAAAATTCCAAATAATTACTTTTCCATCTACTCCTGCTGAAGCTAAAATATCTTGATTCGGTCTAAATTTAACACTCGTAACAGCACCTTGATGACCTTGCAGAATAATCTTTCTTTTTTGAAGAAAACTATCTTCAAATTGTTTTTGTTCGTCAAGTTTATCGAGAATCATTTGTAGTGCTAATATTGGTCGAGTCGCAGGATATTCCGCTAGAGGAATATTGTTATTAACCAAATCTTTTAATCTTTGTCCCGCAGATATTGCCTTGGGTAAAGCTTCCAACAATGCTTGATTTGTTGTTGACTTCTTGAACATTGCTAATAACAAAGCATCAGTGCCAGTTTGTTCAATTTCTCGACTAGATTGTGCTAATCGAAATCTTTGATAAGCTAATAGGGAAAAACCTATTGATAAAACTAAAGATGTGCCAAGGATAGCAGAACCTATGGAAATCCAACGTTTAGCTTTTTGTTGTGCTTTTGCAACTTCTGCTTGAGCTTTTTTAGTTTCTATTTTTGTTGATTCTAAGGCTTCTATTTGAGCATCTAATACTAATCTTTGGCTAGTAGTCAAAAATTGAAAATCTTGATTTCTTAAACTTTTTCCGGCTGCCCAAATTAAAGCATATTGTAAATCTTCCCCTTGCAATAAATAAGATTTATCTTCACAGTTTGAATGAAGCCATGCTTTAATTTGTGTAGAATAAGGAGGTAACTTTTCTAACTCTTCATTAATCATTTCTTCGTGAAAAATTGTAGCATATATAGAATTAGCTACAGTTAATTTATTATCTCGTCTAACTACCAATCCAGATAACCTAAGTTCCATTTGTTCAGGACTATCATCGGCAACTATTCCAGCCAAATCATTCTGTAAAATTTGCTTATATAACCCTAATCTTCTAACTATTATTTGATCTTTTCTGAAAAGGCGATCGCGAATAGTTTTCAAATGTTCTGGTATGTCTTTTGTCTCCCAATTATGAATAATTTGAGATTTAATCATCTCCTCTAATTCTATTTTAGGATTAACAATAAAAACCCCATTTTCAATGATAATTTTACACACTTTTTGAGTTAAAAATGGTTGTCCATTCGTCCACGATAAAATCTCTTTTAAAACTTCCTCTGGTTGCTGACAAATTTCAACTAATCCATCCACCAAAGATAAGGCTTCATCAAATTTAAAACCAGTTAACTCAATAGCTATACCAATATTAAAAGGCGTACTATTTTTGTCTTGACATAAATCTTGAGGCGTACTAACTCCTAACAAAGCAAAAGTTAAGCGATTATATTCTTGATTATTGGCACGTTTATTATAACAAGACCGAATAAATCCAAAAAAATCATCTACCGGAAAATCCAGAGCTAGAATGCTATCAATTTCATCAATAAAAATCACAATATTGTTCTGGATTTTTGTTAGTAATATCGTTTCAATAAATTCACTTAATCGTTGTACGGGTGCGAGATAATTTCGTTCTCGCCACCAGGTACGAATATTCACATATTCTGAGAGATTAAAATTATTTTCCAAGATGCGAAGAATACCTGCGTACCATTGTTCAGGAGTAACTCCCCGATTACCTATTTCTGAAATATCTATTGCCACACAAGAAATACCTTCTTGTTGTAATCTTTTAATCGTTCTAACTTGCAAGCTAGATTTTCCCATTTGACGAGAGTTGAGAACATAACAAAACTCACTTATTTTTAGATTTTTATATAGGTCTTCATCTGCTTGTCGCTTGACGTAGTTGGGTGAATTTCTGGGGAGACAACCACCGACTTGATAATAGGATTTTTGTGTTGAGTTATTCATGGCAAGAATGTATTTATTAACTAAGTTAACAGTCATAACTTTTCTTGGTTAGATTGAGGAAAGCTATAAGCAGTTGTGCAAAATTACAGCGTATTCGGTGGTTTATGAAGTTGCATGCAACGTCCGTACAGAGTAGGAGTTAGGAAAGAATATAGTTTTTTCCATCCTGAGTATTTTGTTCAATAAGCTTTCATTATTTGGACTCTGAACTACTGTGCCACATTTACATGGAAATCTGCTGTAATTTAATATTTGGAGAAGGCAAAGAAGTTAGAAATGTTTATTAGATTAGATATCTCCGAAAAAAATATAATGATGATATTTTAAACTTGAAAAACTAAGAAGGAGCAAGAAAAAAGGGAAAAGAGAAAGATGATAAAATAGTGTTTTTATCAATATTAATTAGGACTTACGCAGTAAAACGTATTTTCGTCATTGCGACCGACAGGGTTTGCGGAGCAGTCCAGAACAGATAGCAATCTCAAGTCCTAGTTTTTCGTAACTCATGCGTAAGTCCTGAATATATAGATATAGCGTTTCTCAAATTGCTGAGGTAGAGTTCTTTTTCTTGTTTTCTATTCTCTGTTGCCCGTATCGTTAACGATAGTTGTGTGCAAACTAACCGCTGTTTTGTGCTTCGCAGAGCTTCCTCTAATATCAAATCTGCTGATTTCGGTAAAAAAAAGGGCGTTGCTGAATGGTAATGATTTTGAGATTAACTTTGGGCGCAAAACATCAGTTTTTCAATTTTACCTTCAGCTAATAGACATCTCCAAGAATCAAAAATCAATATCTATATCCCAAAGAAATTATCAATTCTTTACCCTTACAGCAAAGCTGCCCACTCCCTACTCCCTATGGGTGGAGTAGATGTCTAATTATCATTACATTTAAGCAACGCCAAAAAAAGTTCCATCTGAGCACCATTGCCAAATCTTTCTCGATCTCTCCATTTCCTCACCTTCCCCACACTCTTTATATCATGTTCGCACTTTATCGTTTGTGTAAACCCAAGCGTGAATATCTACAGAAAATTTAATTAAGTTTTTTCGGACTTTTAAGTCTTCTGTTCTAGATAACTAAAGCCTTCTTCCTTTATTAAGTAAATTGAAAATTTTAGGTAGAGACAGAATATAACAATAGGCAATTCATAAAATAGAAGCACTGCCAATAACAAATCAGTTTTGGTAAAATACCTGGCTGTTATTATCTTAAATTTGCGTCGTAATTGAAAAATAACTTCAGAATTAGAAGAGCAAGACAGAAAATTAATTACTCACTAACCGCTACTTCCAGCAGATAAAATTACTTCATAAAACTAGCGTAATCGATCCATATTCTCAACAGGGATCAGATTTTATATACTCAACTAAATTTGTATATCAAATGCTTAAAATTCTATTTTAATCATAATTTGAGTTGAATATTATCAAGATTTTGTAAAGATTTTCATAAAAAAAGTAAAGATTTCGTGAAGTTAAAAAATTATCTGAATTAAGTCTTTTATATATTTACACAGATATTATAAAATGATATAGTATATGTAGATAAGTAACTAAACCGTAAACAATACAACTGCAAAGTTAATAAAATCAACAGATATTTCTAACATTAAGTGTTAGTCCGTAAATTAAAAATTACGGTTAAACTGCTCAAAAAGGTTTACTACCTTAACTAAGAAATCATCTCAAGTTGTAACGGTCGATTTAAACTTTACAGGGTCATCTATTTCTGGGATAGCAATTGCGTTGAGCAGAACAGAGTTCTATTGCTTCCCAGAGTCGAGCTACTAATATTTATTACTCCCTGATAAAGTAGAAAAAGATGCCTAAAAAAGCCTATCTAAAATCTCACCTGAGTGAAATAGAAATCAAAACACGTTATCTCCAAACTAGAGATAGAGTAGAATCTCGGCGCTGGCACCTTTTGTGGTTAGTGTCTCAAAAGTGGACGATTAAAGAAGCAGCTAAAGCTTTGGGTCTTAACTATGATTATGCTAAAGATATAGTAAAAAATTACAATCAACAAGGACCAAATGCCATTTTGAATCGACGGAAAACCAGGAAATTTTATCCTTCTCATGCTTTACTGACACTAGAACAACAAGAACAATTACGCATAGCACTCAAAAATCCACCCACAGACCAAGAAACCTGGACTGGACCGAAAGTGGCAGAATGGATTGCGAAGACTATTGGACGCGATCGCGTTTCTCCCCAACGTGGATGGGAATATATGAAACGATGTAGTTCCAATTCTTAAATTTCCTGAATACACCAACGTTTAATCTTTTTACTCTATTACATAGTAGTGGCGTGTGACAGCTCAATTAATGATGCCGTCACACATTACTATATAGATAGTGCGTTATTTCATGTCCGTTTAATAGCGGTTCTTAGGTGCTAGATCATAGGTGTAAATTCAAGATAGAACACTGGAAACGGAGCATAAATTTTGGATATTCCTTTCTTTTCGCGCATCAATTTTGAGGAAAAATCATCTGAAGGAGTGTTGAATTTTTTGTATTATTTCTCCCCACATCTTCCCTCTTACCTCCTGACTCCTTGCTTTTTGTATTATTTCTCCCCACATCTTCCCTCTTACCTCCTGTCTCCTGTCTCCTGTTTCCTGTCTCCTGTCTCCTGTCTCCTGTCTCCTGACTCCTTGCTAAATTTATGAAGATACGATCAGGAGTTCTATATAATGTCTGTTTAATAGCGTTCAGGAAAAACTTTCTTATCCTCTTCCTTCTTCTTCCCTCCTGACTCCTGACTCCTGACTCCTGACTCCTTCATCAGCAACTTTCAATTCATCAATATTCCAAAAAGCTCCACCAATAGCAGAAAATTTTAAATTATCTACACGATCGCGAACTGCTTGCAATGAAAGAGGATTTACTAAAAAAAATATAGGTAACTGTTCCGCAACAATTTGCTGAAACTGACCGTAAATTTCTCGACGTTCATTCTCATCTACCGTCTGATATCCAGCAGTAAATAAACGGTCAATTTCTTGCTCCCAATTAGAAACTTGCCAATTTTGCATTAGTGTTTCCCCAGGTTTAGCACCAAGGTTAAATTGATGAAATGAACCATTACTTAACCAAAATAAAGAGAGTAAATTTGGCTCAAAATCTGCACCAGGAACACCAAAAGCTCCGACATAACATTCCCAATCTCTACGAAGTAATAGCTTTTCTAAAACAGTGTTGAAATTGAGTACCTGTAAATTAGCTTTAATCCCAATTTTACTTAAATCTTCTTTGACTTGAACTGCTGTATCTATCCTGAGTTTTTCTTCAGATTTTACTAAAATTGTAAATTCTACTCGGTTACCATCCTTGTCTAATAATTCATTTGCATTATTATATTGAAAACCAGCATCTAACAATAAATTTCTAGCTTTTTCAAGATTATAATTATAAACCTTTAATCCTGCTTCTGGAGATAAATAATAAGGACTTTGTACCCCCAGAGCAGAATGTTGTATTGCTCCTAAACCTCGATAAATATTATTATTTATCTGTTGACGGTCAATAGCATAAGCAACTGCTTGACGAAACGCCAAATTATTAAACCAACCAGACTTAATAGGATTTAAAAAAGGTTTACCTTCCGAATTTTTAGCTTGATTAAGATTAAAACCAACAAACTGATAGCCAAATTGAGGACCACCATTATAAATCTGATATTTTCCTCGTTTTTCTTCTCGTTTCAGCAATTGAAATGCCTCGGCATTTACTCGTAGAGTATCTAGTTCCCCAGAACGAAATCTGAGCAATTGATTATCGGTTGAAGGAATAATTTGGATAACAATTTCATCGAGATAAGGCAGTGAATTACCCATGGCATCAGAACGCCAGTAAAAAGGATTTTTTTGTAAAATAATTCTTTGAGAAGGTATATAACCAGCAAGTTTAAATGCGCCATTACTAATGATTTTTTGTGGCTCTGTGTTTGTATTCCAGGTTGATAAAAATAGGGGTTTACCATCAGCATCAATTGATAAAATAGTATCTTGCAAAACATGAGCTGGTAAAATTTTTAATCTTTCTATATATCTGAGAAATGGGGCAAATGGTTCGGGTAAGATAAATTCAACTCTTTGTCTATCTAGTTTTTTTACATAGGGAAAAGCACCATTACTACCAATTCTTAAAAAGTCTCTGTAAACAGTAGGAATTTTTTGATTTAGATAAATATCTTGATAGGTAAAGACAACATCATCAGCAGTTAGAGGTTCACCATCAGACCATTTTAATCCTGAGCGTAATGTAAAGATAATTCGTCTTTTATCTTCAGACAAAACCCAAGATTTTGCTAATGCTGGTTGTAACTCTCCAGTTAGACCATTTTCTGATAGTAATCCTTCGTAAATAAACTTAAAAATTCCGTATGGAGAACGAGATATTGGATAGTTAAAAGTAGGTGGCGCACTAGGCAGAACTAAAACTAATTTTGAATTATTATTAATCTGTGAATTTAATAATATTGGGCGACAACCACTTATTAAAATCAATAAACAACATAATAAAAATCCAATTGAAAAATGTAGGAATCGAAAAATCATAAACTTAGGAATAATAAAATTAATTTTTTTGAACTTTCTTAGCTTTTGTTTGTAGTTGGGCTTGAGCTCTTACAATACTTATATTAAATACGTTATCCCAAATCTCACGCATTATTGCTACATCTCCTTGATAGTAGGGAGTAGGGAGTAGGGAGTAGGGTGAAAATAGATAAGATATCTTGGTTTAATGCCGATAATCGTTATAAACATTACTAAACGATTATTATTACTTAATAACTGAAGTTCATCGGAAGTATAGCATTATTTTTGGTAATTGGTATTAATATTTGCTACCAAAAATTGATAGGGAGACGGGAAGATTCGTAAGTAGCACAATTTTTTGTATTTCATATAAGTATTGTTGCTCAAGCAAAACTACGAAGTCCTATTATAAATCTTCTACTTTCCTACTCCCTACTTTCAAGAATATGTAGGAAAAATGGGTGATATTTGATATTTTACCATTTAAAAAAAAAAGAACGTTATGAATAATATCAAATCCGTTTGATCGGACAAAAAAAATATTCAATCGTCATAACTACGCTCATCTTTGTGATTCTCTCTAATCCTGACTCCTGACTCCTGACTCCTAGAGACTTAACCATTCTATAACTGTTTAACCGGATTTGATATAATTTGGATGATTATGGGGATATACCGTTGACGAAAAATATAAGTTCCGACCTAAAAAACAATATCGAAGCCATTTATTCTGACTCCTGACTCCTGACTCCTAATAAATAGTCTACCTATTTGTAGCAAATATTTATCAAACTGATATTACTTCTGAGTAAATGCCCAAGCTCCATCCCAGTTTTTCGGCACACCAGTTGCTGTTAACTCCTCAATTCTTTCTAGATAAAGTTGAGATGTTTGGTCTGAAGAATTAACTGCTAATACTTTCTCAAAATAATTCTTAGCACCAACCAAATCTCCCAAACGATAATACTCTACAGCTATTTCAAAATCTGCCTGAGTTCTTAATTTTAATTCTCGAACATAATCTACTTCTCCATCAAGCACCTCATAAACATTAATTGGTTCATCTCTACCCTTAACAGATGCTCTATCTAGAAATCTAATTTGATATTTTTGAGGATATTTTAAACTCTTAAAAGCTGACTCAGAAATTAATAAAGAAACTCCATAATACTTAGTCAAACCTTCTAAACGTGAAGTCAAATTCACATTATGAGAAAGTGCATCTCCTGACATTCGAGTTTCCTCTCCAATGATGCCAACCATCATATGACCCCAATGAATACCAATGCCGATTTTCATCGGTAACAAACCCATCGCTTTTAGAGTCTGATTATATTTCTGTAATGTCTTAAGTTGAGAAATAGCTGACTGTATAGCATCATCAGCGCCTTCAGGAAATACAGCCATAATACCATCTCCCATAAACTTAATAATTAAACCATTGTAAGCGCGAATTTCTGGACAAACTTGTTGTAAGTAACCATTTACAAAAGCAAAAGTTTCTTGAGAAGTCATTTTTTCAGATATACTCGTAAAAGAACGAATATCAGAAAAGAATATAGCCATTTTTTTACTCACCCGATCGCCTAAATTGACATCAAGAATATTTTCTTTTGATAGCAATTTTACATATTCGTGGGGGACAAAACGTCCGTAAGCATTAGTGATTTTTGATAATTGAAGATGGGTTTTAATCCGAGTTAATAATTCATCTTTAGCAAAGGGTTTAGTCAAATAATCATTGGCACCAAATCGGAAACCCATAACTAAATCAGCTACTCTATTTTTAGCAGTTAACATCAAGATGGGCAAACTTTGAGCAGGATATTTTTCCCGAACTTTAGCGCAGACTTCATAACCAGACATATTAGGCATCATTACATCTAGTAAAATCATGTCAATATTCGTTTCTTTCTCCAAAACTGCCAAAGCTTCTTTTCCGTTTAATGCTTGAGTAACTTGATAGTTATTAGCTTTGAGGTGGTTATTCAAAACTTGAATATTTATAGGTTCATCATCGACAATCAAAATATGAAAGTTACTATTGTAAATATTAGTATCAAGAGGAGTTATTTCTTCAATTTCTACTTGCTCTTCAATATAATGAATACTTTTTATTGAAGCATTCAAGGTTTCTTCTACAGTTTCTTGAGAAATTGGTAAGGTAAAACTAAAGCGAGAACCAATATCCACTTCAGACTCAACCCAAATCTGACCGCCATGAAGTTCAACTAATTGTTTTGTGACTGCTAACCCTAAACCTGTGCCGCCGTACTTTCTTGCTGTAGAACCTTCACCTTGCTCAAAAGATTCAAAGATGCGGTCTAATTTATCATTAGAAATACCAATACCAGTATCAGAGATAGCGATTACCAGTCTTTCCCATTCAAGGCAAGAGCGATCGCTATTTTGAGATTTTGTAGTAAGATCGCTAACTAATGCAGCTGACATTTCAATTACCCCAGATTCAGTAAATTTGATAGCATTGCCAATTAAATTATAAAAAATTTGTTGCAAACGATTTTCATCAGCATAAACTGGAGGTAAATTTTTGGGAACACTGTTGATTAATTCCAGGTTTTTCCTTTTTAATGAAACTTGGCTTAAAGCTACCACTACTTCCACCACTCCACGCACATCAACTGGTTTAATTTGCAGTTCTAATTTATGATGTCTGAGCTTAGAAAAGTCAAGAATATCGTTCACAAGATTAGATAAACGACGAGCGCTAAAAACTATCATACTTAAGTTGGAAGTAGCCATCGGGTTTAACTCTCCAGTGCCACCTTCCAAGATAAATTCACCAAGACCAATAATCCCATTAAGTGGGGTTCGGAGTTCGTGGGAGGTGTTAGCTAAAAATTCGTCTTTGAGGCGGTCTAGTTGTTTGAGTTGTTCATTTTGTGTTTCTAAAGTTTCAAAATAATTTTTAAGTTGAGCTGCCATGAGATTAAAAGAGTTGGCAAGTTCGCCTACTTCATCACGACGGTGAATATTGAGTTGATTTTCCCATTTGCCTTAAGCAATTTCTTTAGCCGCAGAATTAAGTTGTAAAATAGGTTGGGAAATCCAGTTAGTGGTGACTATTCCTATTAAGATAGCTACAATCAGAGCAGCAAGACTGAATAAAATTGTGTTCTTGGTGTTGGTGTTAATTTTTTCCATGAAGTCATTTTCGGGAACAACTACTACTACTAACCAATCAATAACTTTACCATCCCTAACTGGCATTATGCTAGCATAATACCACTCTCCATCAATCGGAAAATTTATTTGTTTGCTACCCTCAATTTCATCAAAATTACCGAACTCTTTTTGTAAGTGTTTGGCCGTGGAACTTACTGTAATGCTATCACTATCAATAGCTTGTAAGCGTTTAATTTTTTTCTTTTTACCAAATTCAATAGTGAGGAATGGTTGGGAAATCTGAGAGCTAACAACTAAATCTCCCGATCGCTCCATAATAAAACTTTGTCCATTGGGACTAATATTTAAGTTTTTGAGAAATTCTGTAATCCTGGTCAAGCTGGTCTGATTTGCTAAAACCCCGATTAACTGGCCAGTAGAATTAAAAATGGGTCTGACAGCGGATATATCCAAAGATGTATTAGCACGAGAGAAAGCTGCATAAATAGAACTCCATGTGGGTTGACCAAGTTTCTTTGCCACTTGATACCAGGGGCGAATCCTGGGGTCATACTCTTTTACTTTCACAAACTCTTCCGCATTACCCCGAGAATCTAACCGATAAATTTCACGAACTGGTTCAGTAGCTATAGTACGAATCCGGAAGACAATTTCACCATTATCAGGATTAAGTTCAACACCAATAAATTCTCCCTGCTCATTACCGAAAAAAAGGTCACTTTCCAAATCCCCTTCTTTAATAATTTGCCAAAAATAGGCTCGCATTGCCTGAAAATTGTCAACATCTAAATTGTCACTTTCAATTGCATCATTAGTTACTCTTAGCACCTGATAAGACTTGTTGAGATAACTTAAAACGTGCTGTTCAATACGAGAACTAATTTCTTTAGTTAACTGGTTTGCAAGAGTATCGACAGTTTGGCGTCCATTAGTAAAAGAAAAATATCCTACTAATCCCACAGCACTAACAATTTGCAGAATAAAAGGGACAATTAGAACAGTTTTAAGAGGAAATTTACTAAACATTTTGCCTAGTGTGAGAGATAGAGGTTTAAATACCATAAAAGCTTTAGGTTTATTTTTAATATATCTCTGAACTTGAATTTGGTCATGCCAATTTAAAAAAAAGAATGTTACAAATTATAGGGAATAGGCAACAATTAATAATTAATAATTATTGCTCTACCGAGCTAATCTAGGGTTTGCTGAATAAAGTTTTTTGGTAGGAGTAGGAGACAGGAGATAGGAGTAAGAATTGTCCCTCAATTTTTCTGTCCTTAGTTAGCATAAAAGCCAGGGGGGATAGCAAAAAAATCACGATCAACAATTGTTCCGGGTATCTTTTCTATAATCCCTCGTTTCTCTTAACTAGGGCTTGCGCTCATAAAGCTAAAAGTCAGGTAGCTTAGGGTAATTGAGCTTTTTATATTCAATTTATCTCCTAAGTTATTGGCTCTTATTGGCATCAATTTACTGAATTTTTCTGCTGAAATTCAAGAAAATTTCTTCGCATAAAATGGCGAAACCATTGTCTGTTCCCCCATCTCCGCGTCTCCCCCTCTCCGTGTCTCCCCCTCTCCCCCTCTCCCACTCTCCGTGTCCTCAATAACCCACTCCCCACTCCCTACTCCCTTTACTTGTGAGTAAATGCCCAAACCCCATCCCAGTTTTTGGGCACACCAGTTACAGTTAATTTATCAATTCTTTCTAGATAAAGTTGAGCTGTTTTATCTGAAGAATTAACGGCTAATACTTTCTCAAAATAATCTTTAGCAGTAACAAAATCTCCTAACCGATAAAACTCTACACCCAATGCAAAATCTGCTTGAGTTTTTAATTTTAATTCTCGTACATAATCAATTTCTCCATCTAGAACTTCATAAACATTAATAGCTTTATGTCTACCTTTGACAGATGCACGGTCTAAAAATCTAATTTGATATTTTTCTGGATCTTTCAAACCCTGAAAAACTGATTCAGAAATTAATAAAGAAACTCCGTAATATTTAGTTAAACTTTCCAAACGAGCTGTCAAATTCACATTATCAGAAAGTGCATCTCCTGACATCCGACCTTTCTCCCCAACTATACCTACCATCATGTGACCCCAATGAATACCTATACCAATTTTAATTGGGGGAAAATCTTCTGCTTTTAGGGTCTGATTATATTCTTGTAATTTCTTAAGTTGAGCAATAGCAGTTTCAACGGCATCATCAGCGCTATCCGGGAATACTGCCATAATCCCATCTCCCATAAACTTAATAATCAAACCATTGCGATCGCGAATTTCTGGACAAACCTGTTGTAAATAACCATTCACAAAAGCAAAAGTTTCTTGAGAAGTCATCTGCTCAGATATAGTTGTAAAAGAGCGAATATCAGAAAAGAAAATTGCCATTTCTTTACTTACTCTGTCTCCTAATTTAACATTGATAATACTTTCTTTTGAGAGTAACTTCACATATTCGTGAGGAACAAAACGCTCATAAGAATTAGTAATTTTTGATAATTGAATATGAGTTTTAATCCGAGTTAATAACTCATCTTTAGCAAAAGGTTTAGTTAAATAATCATTTGCACCAAATTGGAAACCCATAACCAAATCAGCCACTTGATTTTTAGCAGTTAACATTAAAATGGGCAAATTCTCCGCAGGATATGTTTCTCTAATTTTAGCGCAGACTTCATAACCAGACATATTTGGCATCATTACGTCTAACAAAATTAGGTCAAAATTCTGATGTTTGGCTACAGCATCTAAAGCTTCTTTTCCATTTAATGCTTGAGTAATTTGATATTTATTGGCCGTCAAATGGTTAGTTAGAACTTGCACATTTATCGGTTCATCATCAACAACTAAAATATGGAAATCACCATCTGCTAAATGATTTTCATAGGGTTCGATGTTTGGGGATGTTTCTACGATATCATTAACTCTAGAAACAGAAATATTCAGAGGATCGGCGACATATTTTTCGGAAATGGGTAGAGTAAAACTAAAACTAGAACCGACACCAAATTGAGACTGTACCCAAATTTTACCCCCATGAAGTTCAACTAATTGCTTGGTGACAGCTAACCCTAAACCTGTACCACCGTATTTTCTAGCTGTGGAACCTTCTCCTTGTTCAAAATATTTAAAAATGCTTTCTAATTTATCACTGGGAATACCAATACCAGTATCAGAAACAGTAATTATCATTTCCTGAAATGCTTGGGAGTTATAATTATTGGTAATTAGTGCTGCTGAGATTTCAACTTTACCAGAGTCAGTAAACTTGAGTGCATTGCCAATTAGGTTGTAGAGAATTTGTTGTAAACGGTTTTCATCAGCACTAACGGGAGGTAAATTTTTGGGGATAGCATTGATTAACTGTAGATTTTTATTTTTGCTGATCAATAGATTTAAGGTGACTACTGTTTCTACAACCACAAAAACATCAACTGCTTTAATCTGTAATTCTAGTCTATTGTATCTAATTTGGGAAAAGTCAAGAATGTCATTAACTAGAGTAGAAAGACGACGAGCGCTAGATACAATCATAGTTAAGTTGGAAGTGATGGTTGTATTAATATTTTGGGTTGGTTCTCCTAGAAGAAATTCACCAATACCAATAATGCCATTCAGTGGGGTGCGGAGTTCATGGGAAGTGTTGGCTAAAAATTCGTCTTTGATGCGGTCTAATTTTTTCAGTTCTTGGTTTTTTGCTTCTAGGGTTTCAAAGGAGTTTTTGAGTTGTGTTGCCATCCGGTTAAATGACTGAGCAAGTTCTCCTACTTCATCCCCACGATCAATATCCAGTTGATTTTCCCATTTGCCTTCCGCAATTTTTTTCGCAGCAGAATTAACTTGTAATATTGGTCTAGTAATCCAGTATGCAGTAAATATCCCAACTAAGATAGCGATAATTAGAGCCGTAATACTCAATAAAATAGTAGTTCTGGTATTGGCATCTATTTTTTCCATAAAGTCACTTTCGGGAACCACAACCACCACTAACCAATCAATACCCCGTCCGTCTTTAACTGGGATAACGCTAGCATAGTACCACTTTTTATTAATAAGAAAACTAAATTGTTTGCTGCGATTAACTTTTTCTAAACTACCAAACATTTTTTCTAGGTGAGTTGCCGTAGCACTGACTACAACATTATTGCTGTCAAAAGCGTGCAAGCGTTCTATGTTTCGTTCCCCATTAATTTTAGTAATTACAAAAGGTTCAATATCTTCGGAACTAGCAATTAGATTTCCAGAGTGCTCCATGATAAAGCTTTTGCCATTAGGACTAATCTTTAAGTTGTTGAGAAATTGAGTCATCTCCGTTAAGCGAGTTTCATTACCCAAAACTCCAATTAAATTATCGTCAGAATCAAAAATAGGTTTAACCGCAGCTATATCTAAAGATGTGTTTTTGTCAGAAAAGCTAGGATAAATAGAACTCCATGTAGGTTCACCTATTTTTTCTGCTGCCCGATACCAGGGGCGAATGTGAGGATCATACTTTCTAATTTTCAATAATTTGCTGATATTAGCACGCTCATCTAACAGATAAGTTTCTCGTAATGGTTGAGTAGCTGTAGTCAGAATTCTCAAGACAATATCTCCACTTTCAGGATTAATGTCAACGTTGATAAACTCTCCCTCTTCGTTACTAAAAAAAAGGTCGGTTTCCCACTCCTGATCTTTGACAATTTGCCAAAAGTAGAGCCGTATTGCACCAAAGTCGTAGAGATCAAAGTTGCCACTGGTAATAGCATCATTGGTTATTCTTAGAACTTGATGGGATTTGTCTAGATAATCTAGAACGTGCTGCTGAATACGAGTGCTAATTTCCAAAGTTAACTTACTCGCCAAAGTCTCAACAGATTGGCGTCCATTAGTAAAAGAAAAATATCCCACTAATCCCACAGCAGTAACAATTTGTAGAATAAAAGGGACAATGAGGACAGTTTTTAGAGGAAATCGACTAAACATTTTGCCTAGTGTGAGAGATAGAGGTCTAAATAACATAAAAGCTTTAGGTTTATTTCTAATATATCTCTGAACTTGAATTTGGTTGCTAATTTAAAAAAAAGAATGTTACAAATTATAGGGAACAATTAATAATTAATAATTAATTATTAATTATTAGGGCTTACTGATTAAAATTCAAAGCATTTATAGATAAAGGTTTTAGCTTTTTTAAGTATCAAAAAATGCGAGGTTTTAAGTGGTAATATCATGTTCCCCTTGCAGGGGAGCTGCGCTAACGGATAATCAGTTATAAAAAAAATTTATCCCTTTCAACCTTTTCTTCCCTTCTGCCTTCTGCCTTCTGCCTTCCTTCCTCCAAAGTGTAAGTATTCAACCGAACATTATATAATGGTTCAAAAATGAGCGGATTTTGGTCAAGATTTGGGCAGAAAAATCATTCTGACAAAACTTAGCTCCTACCTCCTCGCATTCCCCTAACTCCTGTCTTCTGTTTCCTGTATCCTGTCTCCTACCCCTACTAAAAGACTTTCCATACGCAAACCCTAATTAGGGCTTGCTGATTAAATCTCAAAGCATTTATAGATAAAAGTTTTAGCCTTTTTATATCTGGAAAAAATACCTAGCTTTCAACTCTTTATGCTCAAAAAGGTGCGCATTTTGGGCAGGAGGGTAGCCCAAAAATTATTTCCCTACTCCCCCGCTCCCCCTACTCCCTACTCCCTACTCCCTACTCCCTTTACTTCTGAGTAAATGCCCAAACCCCATCCCAGTTTTTGGGCACACCAGTTACAGTTAATTTATCAATTCTTTCTAGATAAAGTTGAGCTGTTTTATCTGAATAATTAACGGCTAATACTTTCTCAAAATAATATTTGGCAGTAACAAAATCTCCTAAACGATAAAACTCTATACCCAATGCAAAATCTGCTTGAGTTTTTAATTTTAATTCTCGTACATAATCAATTTCTCCATCTAGAACTTCATAAACATTAATAGCTTTATGTCTACCTTTTACAGATGCACGGTCTAAAAATCTAATTTGATATTTTTCTGTATCTTTCAAACCCTGAAAAGCTGATTCAGAAATTAATAAAGAAACTCCGTAATATTTAGTTAAACTTTCCAAACGAGCTGTCAAATTCACATGATCGGAAAGTGCATCTCCTGACATTCGATTTGGCTCTCCCACAATACCAACCATGATAAAACCTACATGGATGCCAATTCCTACCTGAATTGGGGGTAAACCTTCTGCTTGTTGAATCTGATTATATTCTTGTAATTTCCGAAGTTTACCAATAGCAGCTTGCACAGCATCATCAGTGCCATCAGGAAATACTGCCATAATGCCATCTCCCATAAACTTAATAATTAAACCATTCCGGTCGCGAATTTCTGGGGAAACTTCTTGTAAATAACCATTGACAAAAGCAAAAGTTTCTTGAGGTGTCATGTTTTCAGATATAGTAGTGAAAGAGCGAATATCAGAAAATAAAATTGCCATTTCCTTACTCACACGATCCCCTAATTTCACATCAAGAATATTTTCTTTTGATAGTAATTTTACATATTCGTGAGGGACAAAACGTTCATAGGAATTAGTAATTTTTGATAATTGAATGTGAGTTTTAATCCGAGCTAATAATTCATCTTTAGCAAAAGGTTTAGTTAGATAATCATTAGCACCAAATTGGAAACCCATAACTAAATCGGCGACTTGATTTTTAGCAGTTAACATTAGAATCGGTAAACTTTGGGCAGGATATTTTTCCCTAATTTTAGCGCAGACTTCATAACCAGATATCTGAGGCATCATCACATCTAGCAAAATCAGATCGATATTCTGATTAGTATCTAAAGCAGCTAAAGCTTCTTTTCCATTTAATGCTTGAGTAACTTGATAGTTATTGGCTTTTAAGTAGTTACTTAAAACTTGAATATTTATAGGTTCATCATCAACAATTAAAATTTGAAAGTTACTATTAGCAATATCAGTCTTAAGAGGAGTAATTTCTTGAGGTTTTTCTACTAGATCTACAAAATAACGAATACTATTAACGGTGGAAATAATAGGGGTTTCTCCTACAGATTCTTGTGAAATTGGTAAGGTAAAGTAAAATCGGGAACCAACACCAACTTCAGACTCCACCCAGATATGACCACCATGGAGTTCGACTAATTGTTTCGTGACTGCTAACCCTAAACCTGTACCCCCATATTTTCTAGCTGTGGAACCTTCTGCTTGTTCAAAAGAGTTAAAGATGCGGTCTAGTCGATCGCCAGGAATACCGATACCAGTATCCGAGACGGCGATCGTCAGTTGTGGAGATGGTTCTATATTTTGACTGGAGTATTCTGGGGCTAGAATTTGCTGATGGGGGTTTCTAGAATTGCGACTAATTACTTCTGCCCAAATTTCGACTTGACCAGACTCCGTAAATTTAATAGCATTGCCAATTAAGTTATAGAGAATTTGTTGTAAACGATTTTCATCAGCACGGACGGGGGGTAAGTCTTTAGGAATGTTATTAACTAACTGTAGATGTTTATTTTTGCTGACCACAAATTTATTTAAGCTAACTACTGTCTCTACTACCCCATAAATATTAATAGCTCTAATTTGTAATTCTAATGTATGGTGTCTGATTTTAGAGAAGTCAAGAATATCGTTGACAAGATTAGATAGACGACGAGCACTAGAAACTATCATGCTTAAGTTAGATCTAGTAAGTGAATTTAGCTGGGATTTATCTCCTTCTAAAAGAAATTCGCCAATACCAATAATCCCATTAAGTGGGGTACGGAGTTCGTGAGAGGTGTTAGCTAAAAATTCGTCTTTGAGGCGGTCTAGTTGTTTGAGTTGTTCATTTTTTGCCTCTAAGGTTTCAAAGGAATTTTTGAGTTGGTTAGCCATCAGATTAAAAGAGTTGGCGAGTTCACCTACTTCGTCACGACGATGAATATTGAGGGTGTTTTCCCATTGACCTTCAGCAATTTTTTTCGCAGCAGAATTAATTTGTAAAATCGGTTGAGTAACCCAGTGAGTAGTGACTATTCCTACCAATATAGCTATAGTCAAAGCACCAAAACTTAATAAAATAGTAGTCTTGGTGTTGGCGTTGATTTGTGCCATGAAGTCATTTTCAGGAACGACCACAACCACTAACCAATCAATACCTTTACCATCTTTAATTGGCATGACTCTGGTATAGTACCAAGCTCCATCAATTAGAAATTTAAGTTGTTGATCGCTATTAATTTTTTTTAAATCACCAAAATGTTGTTGCAGTTGCTCGACAGTTGCACTTATTGTGGGGTTATTACTTTCGATCGCAGGTAGACGTTGGATCTTGCGCTTTTTGTCCTCTTCAGTAATAATAAATGGTGTCTGAATTTGAGAACTAACTACTAAATCTCCCGACCGCTCCATAATAAAACTCTGTCCACTAGCGCTGATATATAAGTTACTCAGGAAATTTGTGACCTGCACGAGGGTTGTTTTATTTGAAAGAACTCCCACAAACTGCCCACTTGAGTTGAAAATAGGTCTGACTGCTGATATGTCTAAGGAGGCATTTTCACGGGAAAAGGAGGCAAAAATTGGACTCCAGGTTGGTTCACCTAACTGCTTTGCTGCTTTATACCATTGGCGATCGCGAGGATCGTAAGCTTTTCCTTTTAAATATTCGCTGATGTTACCCTCATTATTAAGTAAGTAAGTTTCCCGAATAGGTTGAGTTGCGATGTTACGAATTTTAAAAAGAATATCTCCATCTTCTAAACGTTCAACCCCGATAAATTCTCCTTCTTCATTGCCCAAGAAAACATAATCCTCTAAATCTTTTTCTTTTACCACTTGCCAAAAGTAAAGTCTCAGACCAGCAAAATCATCAACATCCAAATTTTCACTTTCTATGGCATAATTGGTTACTCTTAAAACTTGATGAGATTTATTTAGATATCCTAAAACGTGCTGTTCAATACCACTGCTAATTTTTTGGGTTAACTGGTTAGCAAGGTTATCAACGGTTTGTCGCCCATTGATCAAAGAAAAATATCCCACTAATCCCACAGCACCAAAGATTTGTAGAACAAAAGGGACAATGAGGACTGTTTTCAGGGGAAATTTGCTAAACATTTTGCCCAGGTTAAAGGATAGAAGTGTGAACTACCCAATGCTATAGCTATTGCTATAGGATAGGTTTCCATCTTCGCTGGGAATAGCATCTAACAAAACTGATGTTTTGCCAGGTGACTTACATTCCCTCAGATTGGCAGTAGAGCTAATTCCTAACTCCTGTTTTGAGTGCATTTGACATTTGTCGTGCAACGGCAAATTACGCACTCGCAATATCCGCAAGGCTTCATTTTTGATATTGATTGCAGCATTAATTTCTCTATTATGGGTTGTATGACAATGCTCGCAAGTCCAATTTTTCACATTCAGAGACAAACTACCAACTTGATTTAAACAAATATTACAAGTTTGTGAATAAGGCAAAAAACGATCGACTTCTATATAAATTCTTCCCTCTCTTTCTGCCTTATAACTAAGCATTGTTTCAAACATTCCCCAAGCACAATCACCAATAGATGCAGCTAAATTATGGTATGCACTACCAGGTGCGTCTTTCACCGACGCCGGGTCACACCGCTTTTTTATAGCCAGATTTTCTACTGCAATTACTTGGTTTTCGTTTACTATCTTAAGGCAGCGCGTTGCGGGGGTTCCCCCCGTTGTAGCGACTGCCGCGCGGGATAGCTTGTGTAGAAAATCTTCGCGGCATCTAGCTATTTTACCCTGTAATCTAGCTATTTTTATGCGTGCTTTATTTCGTGTATTGCTTCCTTTTTGTTTACGAGCTAATTTCTGCTGCTTCCGTTTGAGATTAAGAGTATATTTAGCAATATTCTTAGGATTTTGATATTTTGAACCATCTGATGTTATACAAAAATGAGTTAATCCTAAATCAATTCCTATTGCTTTTCCTTCTGCTAGTTTTTCAGGATTCACTAGATCATCTTCAACTAAAACAGAAACAAAATATTTACCATCTGGATTCACAGAAACAGTTACAGTCTTGATTTCCCCTGAAAAATCTCTATGGCGACGATAATAAACTAATCCAATTTTAGGTAGTTTGATATAGTTATCCTGAAATTCTACATTTTGAGGATAAGTAATAGATTGTCTACCTTTTTTAGACTTAAATTTTGGTAACTTCGCCTGTCTATCAAAGAAGTTTTTGTAAGCTGTAGACAAGTTTAATGCTACTACTTGGAGACACTGAGAATAAGTATCTGTTTTTAGCCATTCATGCTCTTTTTTAAGTTGAGGAAGCATTTTTTGAATAGCAGCTCTACTGAGACTTTTTCCAGTGTTTTTGTAGGTTTCATGGCATAAATTTAGTGAATAGTTCCAAAACCATCTACAACAACCAAAGCTCTTTGCTAAAGCCAATTGCTGTTCTGATGTTGGATATATTCTATACTTATATGCCTGATACATTTATCACTTATCTATAACAATGATAAAATTTTAGCATATATTTTTATGTACCTACAACTATAGCGCTACGCAAATACGCTGTTGACATTCCTCTGTTCACTATTCCCACCAAAGTTTAAAGTTTATTGTCAAATGCCAAAAGACGTAGTGCTATATATTGATTGTGATTAATACCAACACCAAGACTCCACTATGATGGGGGACTTATCACAACATCAAGTTATATCATGTCCGCTTGAATACTTATACTTTGGTGGAAGGAAGGCAGAGGGCAGCGGGAGCTCCTATGCTGTTTGCGTAGCATTCCGTAGGAAAGGGTTTCTTTCAATTGAAACTTAATTCTATACACGCTCCGATGCTACTGGACATGATATTAAAAGTAATATGTTTAATCCAACTTGATACGGTCTCGGGGTCTCCCGTTATCATCTGCGATTTAACGGCAGGGGAATTGCCGAGAGCAAATTAAAAAAGTATCGATTGATGTTCAAATATAGCACTAAAGAGTAGTATAAAAATTATGATAATTACTCATTGCTACAAAATTCAGCCTACTCCTGAACAGTCAGTCAAAATTGATTATTGGCTAGAACTGTTGCGGAGGCATTACAATTATGCGTGATAGTCAAAGACTAGACTGGTTAAATAGAACTAGATGTCCAGTTGACCGTTGTTCATTAATTTCATGCCCTATTGGCGAGATTTCCAGTAGACCAGATTATTATTTCCAGCAATCAGCACTCTTACAGACAAAACAGTTATTTCCTGACTACAAAGAAATATCCATACGAAGTTCAACAAATTAACCTACAAAGACTAGATAAAGCTTGGAAACGTTGGCTAATACCTGGTAAAGCTGGTAAACGTGGAGGACGACCTAGATTTAAAAAATCAGGAAAGTTACGGTCATTCTGTTTTAGTAGAGTTAATCATCCTAAAGCAGCAATAAAATTTGATGGAAAACAAATAATTAGTACGAGGTTTGGTGCTATTCGAGTGATAGTCCATAGACCTATACCAGATGAGTTTACGATCAAAACTGCAACTATAACCAAAAAAGCGAGTGCGTAATTCTGGGGAAACCCCAGAATGTAAGACGCACTCAAGACGCTGATGGTTATTATGTAAGTTTCAGTTTAGAAGATAAGTCAGTTCCTAGTTTAATTTATACAGAAAATATCAAAACTGCTGTAGGTATTGATGTAGGGTTAAAATAGTTTTTGACTACTAATACTGGTGAGACTGTTTCTGTTCCTAATTTTTATAGAAAATCTCAATCTAATTTAGCAAGAAAGCAAAGAAAAATAGCTAGAAAAGAAATTGGGTCAAACAACTGGAGGGTAGCACAAAATAGAATAGCTAGATTACATCAACATATTGCTAGACAAAGAGAAGATTTCCATTACAAAACTGCTCATAAATTAGTTAAAGAATATGATTTAATTGCTGTAGAAGACCTGAATATTAAAGGTTTAGCTAAAAACACTAAACTCTCAAAATCAATTTATGATGTAGCCTGGGGTACTTTTATTGAAAAATTGAATGCAGTAGCGGCAGTTCGCGGTGTTCATGTAATAAAAGTTAACCCTCACAATACATCACACTCATTGCAGTAATTGTGGCCAAAAAGTACCTAAAACTTTATCAGTTAGAACTCATTCTTGCCCTAAATGTCAAACAGTTTTGGATCGGGACGAGAATGCAGCAATTAACATATTAAATAAAGCGTTAAACGAGGTGGGTATCATCTTGTATGCTTGTGGAAGCTATGAGATTAATCAGCCTGTGTTCGCGTAGCGTTGCGCCAGCACTCGCAAGAAACTTCTTTGTTTGAGAAGCTCCCGTTATAATCTTTGATTTAACGGGAGAGAACTTCACAATTAAACACTAGCTTTCACAGGTAGAATGGCTTAAGCAATTATACTGAAAAAAAAATTAAAATTTCCACTTTGTATAGACTACTAATTAAAGTCTTGAATGAGGAAATTGTGTGAATATTCATCAAAATCAAATTCATGGTCAGTTTTTTTGACTTTCCTCAAAAAAAGTGCTATTTAAAAGATTTCCAAAATTTAACTCTACAGTATATAACCTTTTGACTATTTAATTTTGACTTTTGACTTTTATACCTGGATAACCATTAAAAAAATTGATCTTTAGTTTTGATCCCAGGAAAGTCTGTGTAAGAATGCTTATTAGTTTTGTCTACTTAATTAAGAATTATAAAGTAACCATAAACTATGGAAGCACTTTATCAATATGCCTGGCTGATTCCACTATTGCCCCTACTTGGAGCAATGGTAGTCGGCCTGGGACTAATATCCTATAGTCAAGCCACAAGTAATTTGCGACGGGGATCTGCAATATTCATTGTCTCCCTGTTAGGAACTGCAATGGTTCTCTCCTTTGGCATCCTCTGGAGTCAAATTAATGGCCATGAAACCTATACTCAAATGTTTGAGTGGGCAGCAGCAGGTGACTTTAAACTCAGTATGGGCTATACCATCGACCATCTGACTGCCCTAATGTTAGTCATTGTAACTACTGTTGCCTTTTTGGTAATGGTCTATACAGATGGTTACATGGCTCACGACGCAGGTTATGTACGCTTTTATGCCTATCTGAGCTTATTTAGCTCCTCAATGTTAGGTCTAGTGGTCTCTCCAAACCTGGTCCAGGTCTATATCTTTTGGGAACTCGTGGGTGTATCTTCCTACCTACTAATAGGTTTCTGGTACGACCGGAAAGCAGCAGCAGATGCTTGTCAAAAAGCTTTCGTTACCAACCGCGTCGGTGACTTTGGTCTGCTACTAGGGATGCTCGGAATTTACTGGGCGACTGGTAGCTTTGAATTTGAGGTAATGGGCGTTCGCCTAGAACAACTGGTAGAAACAGGCGCTCTGAGTGCTGGTTTAGCTACTCTGTTTGGTGTTTTAGTCTTTTTAGGACCTGCGGCCAAGTCGGCTCAATTCCCATTGCACGTCTGGCTACCAGATGCCATGGAAGGTCCTACACCAATTTCTGCTTTAATCCATGCTGCGACAATGGTAGCTGCTGGAGTTTTCCTAGTTGCGCGGATGTATCCAGTATTTGAACATCTGCCAATAGTAATGAACATTATTGCTTGGACAGGAGCTTTCACGGCTTTTCTAGGAGCA
This sequence comes from Okeania sp. SIO1H4, assembly GCF_010672695.1. Taxonomy (NCBI): domain Bacteria; kingdom Bacillati; phylum Cyanobacteriota; class Cyanophyceae; order Oscillatoriales; family Microcoleaceae; genus Okeania; species Okeania sp. SIO1H4. Next base: position 3,742 of record NZ_JAAHGB010000026.1, on the reverse strand, counting down.
ACGATCGCCATTACTCAAAATGACATTAAAAAAGGTCTTGCCTATTCCACTATTTCCCAATTGGGATATATGGTCATGGCAATGGGTGTGGGAGCTTATAGCGCCGGACTATTTCACCTAATGACCCACGCTTATTTCAAAGCCATGTTGTTTTTGTGTTCCGGTTCAGTTATTCATGGTATGGAAGCTGTTGTCGGTCATAACCCAGTTTTGGCGCAAGATATGCGGTTAATGGGTGGACTGCGGAAATATATGCCTGTTACCTCTGCTTGCTTTTTAATTGGTACTCTGGCAATTTGTGGTATCCCTCCTTTTGCTGGTTTTTGGTCAAAGGATGAAATTCTGGGTAGTGCTTTTGGAGCAAACCCCGCTTTATGGTTGATCGGTTGGGCAACTGCTGGAATGACTGCTTTTTATATGTTCCGGATGTATTTCTCCACTTTTGAGGGAGAGTTCCGGGGTAATGATGAGCAGATTAAACAGCAATTAATGGCTGCAAACTCTACAGGTGACAAGGTTGAGATGACCCCAGCAGTAGCTTTCGGACCTGGTGCCATGGACCCGAAAGAATTAGAACACGGCCATGATGACCATGACCACGACCACGACCACGGTCATCATAGTGACTCTCCCCATGAGTCTCCTATTAGCATGACTTTACCGTTGATGGTTTTAGCGATTCCTTCAATGATTATTGGTTTGTTAGGAACGCCTTTTGCTAATTATTTTGAGCAGTTTATTTATGCACCAGGAGAATCTTTGGCACAGGTGCTAGAGGAACTAGCGGAGTTTGACCTGACTGAATTTTTGATTATGGCAGGTAACTCTGTTGGTATCGCTTTAATTGGCATTACTTTTGCTTCACTGATGTACTTGAGTCGTAAAATTGACCCTAGTGCGATCGCTGAAAAAATCAAACCTCTTTACAATTTCTCTCTCAACAAGTGGTATCTAGACGACCTCAATGACTTTCTATTTGTTAAAGGTAGTCGTCGTCTAGCACGTCAAGTTTTGGAAGTAGACTACAAAGTAGTTGATGGAGCTGTTAATTTAACAGGTTTTATTACACTTCTGACTGGAGAAGGTTTGAAATATTTAGAAAATGGTCGCGCTCAGTTTTATGCCCTCATTGTATTTGTAGCGGTGTTGGGTTTGGTTGTTTTCTCTGGAGTTTAGAGGGAACAGGGAACAGGCAGTGCTGTTTCACCCTCGATAGACACGGAGAAGCGGGGATGGAGGCTTTTAATTTACGATTAAAAGTTGGCTTTCCACCCAAAGAAGTAGAAATGCCCATAACTGTCTCCCCGTCAGGCTTTGAGAGAAACGCAAAAAATTAGAATGAAACAGCCCTGAAGGAACAGGGAACAGAAAATTAAGAATTGCGAGTAGTATTTTTTCTTCTTCCTTCTTCCTTCTTACTTCTTCCTTCTTCAAACATTTTAAAAGTGAGATTTGATATTTATGGCTAATTTTCCTTGGTTAACTATAATCATCCTATTTCCAGTAGTTGCATCGTTGCTAATTCCGATTATTCCGGATAAAGACGGCAAAACAGTACGGTGGTACGCCCTAATTGTTGGATTAATTGATTTTACTATTATCACTACTGCCTTCTGTACTGGATATGACACGAGTAACCCAGACCTCCAACTGGTAGAAAGTTATGCTTGGGTGCCACAATTAGACTTAAATTGGTCAGTGGGAGCTGATGGTTTATCCATGCCATTAATTATCCTGACTGGTTTCATCACAACTCTGGCAATTATGGCAGCGTGGCCTGTAACTTTTAAGCCAAAGCTGTTTTATTTCTTGATGTTGTTAATGTACGGCGGTCAGATAGCTGTGTTTGCTGTGCAGGATATGTTGCTATTTTTCCTAGTTTGGGAATTAGAGTTAGTACCAGTTTACCTAATTCTTTCCATCTGGGGTGGTAAAAAGCGGTTGTATGCAGCAACTAAGTTTATTCTTTATACCGCAGGTGGTTCGCTATTTATTTTGATAGCAGCGTTAACCATGGCGTTTTATGGCGATACTGTTACCTTTGATATGAGTGCGGTCGCTGCGAAAGATTACGCTCTGAATCTACAACTATGGTTATATGGAGCGTTTTTGATTGCTTATGCTGTAAAGTTGCCAATTTTCCCATTACATACCTGGTTGCCTGATGCTCACGGGGAAGCAACTGCACCTGCTCATATGTTGCTGGCAGGAATTCTGTTAAAAATGGGTGGTTATGCACTGTTGCGGATGAATGCAGGAATGTTACCTGATGCTCATGCAGTGTTTGCTCCTATATTGGTAATTTTGGGGGTTGTGAATATTGTCTATGCCGCTTTGACTTCCTTTGCTCAACGAAATTTGAAGCGGAAAATTGCTTATTCTTCAATTTCTCACATGGGTTTTGTGTTGATTGGTATGGCTTCATTTACCAATATTGGTATGAGTGGAGCTGTACTACAAATGATTTCCCACGGTTTGATCGGGGCGAGTTTATTCTTCTTAGTGGGAGCTACTTATGACCGTACCCATACTTTAATATTGGATGAAATGGGTGGTGTCGGTCAAAAGATGAAGAAAGTGTTCGCGATGTGGACGACTTGTTCGATGGCTTCTTTAGCATTACCTGGAATGAGTGGATTTGTGGCAGAGGTGATGATATTTATTGGTTTTGCCACCAGTGATGCTTATAATCCAACTTTCAAGGTGTTGGTAATATTCTTGGCTGCAGTGGGAGTGATTTTGACTCCAATTTATCTGTTGTCAATGTTGCGGGAGATTTTATACGGTCCTGAGAATAAGGAGTTGGTAGAACATGAAGTTCTCAAGGATGCCGAACCCCGTGAGGTGTTTATTATCGGTTGTTTGTTGGTGCCAATTATTGGTATTGGTTTGTATCCCAAGATTGTGACTCAGATTTATGATGCGACGACAGTACAGTTGACAGCGCGGTTGCGAGATGCTGTACCAACGTTGATTGAATCTGGGGAGGTGGCATTGAAGAGTGAGTCTGAGTTGTTGATGCGTGCGCCTGCGATTAAATAGTGCGGCCATCTTGGTCACCTGTAGTTCAGTAGGGTGCGTTAATGAAATGTAACGCACCGCTTGTCCCAAATAAATGTTTCGCTCAGTTACGCTTTCCTACGGAATGCTGCGCAAACGCTAACACACCCTACTGGGGAAGTGGCATTGAAGAATGAGTCTGAGTTGTTGATGCGTGCGCCTGCGATTAAATAGTGCGAGGTATTTGAATAATTTAGAATCCTGATAAAAGCCCAGTAGTTCGGTTAGCCGTTCTATTGGGTATTTTGTTTGCGTCTCTCAGTCAAATTGTGTATTGCCATCATCAAAATTAGATAAACAGGACTTACGGAAATTCACCTTGAAAACGCCATATGTAGGAGCGTTAGTGGCAGCTCTGCGTTAGCAAATGGTATTCGCCCTCACTTGATTTAATGTCCATGCGTAATATCATGTCCGGTAGCATCGTTTGTGTATAATTGAAGAGGAGAAAAATAATTCCCTGGAGCGATCGCCATTATGCCAAGACGCTTAAGTATCCAAGAACACCTAAGTATAGATGAACTAGAAAGAAACTACCGAGCTACCTATGATCTCAAATCCGGTAGCATCGGAGTAATTAAACCTGAATTTTCGGCCACCAATGGTACTGGGTTATAGCCTTGATTGCAAATTGCTGTGTTAAAAGAACTTGACAACGCTCAAACAGAATTTCTTCTAACTC
>NZ_JAAHGB010000025.1:0-83065 GCF_010672695.1 Okeania sp. SIO1H4 | reverse complement strand
TGAATTTTCTGTTTGTAATAGTTAAGCAGATTAGTTTTTTCTGCTTTTGCTTGTTGTTGTAGAGCATCCCCGATTTTTTGATGTATTCCTGGGAGGTTGGGGTTGAGTTTGAGGGCGTTTTGGTAAGCAGTTACACATTCTGGCCACTGTTCCAATTTTAATAGTGCTTGTCCCAAATAATGGTATGCTTCCCAGTTATCTTTTTCAACTTCGGTAATTTTGCGATAATACTCAACCTCTTTTTTCCACTGAAATTGCTGAGAATAGGTTTTTGTTTTGTACATAGACAACTTGAAATGTTAAACCAGGAAATAGAGCTTAATAATCAATAGACATCTCCAGAAAAGAGGGATTAGGGAGCAGGGGAAAATAATTGATGATTTCTGTATGATAATTGATTTCCTGTTTTTATTATTGGAGATGTCTAATAGACTACCTATATTCAGGATTACTTCATTTGGTAAAATTATCTCGCTCGACTAATTAATGTCAATTTTATAGTAGTTAGCAATCAATCAATAATAATAACAAAAGGAACTAAAAAGTTGAAATTTCTTCAGGTTTTAATATTACTTGAGCAATGCGGTGTGCTTCTATGGGGTCGTTGGCAAATTTTTTTATTGGTAATAAATAACCAAAACGCACATACTCCCAATAAATATTTAAGATATGTTTAGCACCCGTGTCATCAAGAATTAAAATACTATTATTAGCAGCCAAACGTATACTGTTACTGATATCTGTTCTACAAATATTTCCACCATGACCACCATCTACATGAAGAACATCAAATTTAATATATCTATTCTTGACGGCGATCATCGGCAAAACATCTCGTGAGTCTCCTTTATAAAAATAGAAGCGGTTAGGATACTTCTTTTGTAAAAATTTTGCTGCTAACTCCGTGTAACTATGACGACAAATATCAACACAATGCAGCTCAATAAATGGATTGTGATATAGGGTAATTAATGCGCTATGACCTCCGTTAAAACCTATTTCAAGCATTCTTCTCCTGTTTGCTGTAGCTGCAACTAAGTTTTTTCTCTTCAGCACTAAATGAGGTGCATTACATGGAGGAGTATTTTGAAACATATCACTCGTCCAGCCATTCAAATAACAAATATTACCTTCAAGAGGAGTATTTGTTTCTGCAATTACAGAGTTTAACTCAAACAAAGATTTTAAAAAATCTGGATTTTGTGTGGGATCTGAAGAGGTTTCAAGTTTCTGTTCAATTTCTTGCATCTTACTATGTTTATGCTTATTATTTAGCTTTGTGTCCTGTTCATGATTTGAGTTTTGATCAGAAAAATTTAAGCTCTCAGGTTCTTCTCTCTGCTCGTATTTGTTTTCCCAAACTTTCGTATTTTGCCAAAAAAACTGATTAGCTAGCGGAAGTTGATGCTCTGGAATAGTTTTTTCTTTAATTGCTTGAACTTGAGTGGGTTTAGGACCATGAAAGTGTATAATTTTAGCATTAGTATTTAGCTTCCAATAAGAACGCCAATTCATCATACTATCTAATCTCTCCCATTTTTTAGAGAAAAACTGATTGTATGCTCCTTGATCGAAAGAAGAAAAAATACCATTATTATCTTTGATAAATTGATTAAAATCTTCGTAAACTTCTTGCTGTTTTTTGACATTCATATAAAGCACTCCCGAATTCAAGAAATCCAATTTAGTAGGATTTTCTAGCGCTGCTGCCAAGTATTCGCACTTTATACTGCTCAAATATTCAACTACATCACCTACAAACATGACATCGCAATCTGTATATAATACATAATCGTCAGCAATACTATTAATCTCCATTATTTTCGGTATTTCTACTCTCAAATAAGCTCCACAAGCCATCTTAAAGCTTCTTTCAGCCATATTCTTTTTAAATACTTCATAATGAGGTGTTCTATGAAAAATTAATTTCACACCATTTTTTTCTAACCATCTTGTTAGTTCGTTGTTTTCTTGACCATCATATATACAAAAAGCTTCCAGTGAAGTGTTCTGTCTAGCAGTCAGAACAGCAACTTTCACCATTTTGCTAATGTCTGCAAATTTAGGACCTGCTTCATTCAGTGCAAAAAACCACTTCATAGTTAAAAATCTTCCTTAATTTATGTTAAAAAACCAATCTTGAAACTCTGCTGTTTTGTCAAGTATTTGGGTACAGGTTTCTTGGGAAAACTTATCTTTATATTCATTAATATAAGAACTAGAAACAGTGTCATTGTAGACATTATCAAATTTCTTACTTTCTTCTTGAAAATGCAAATAAGAGTTGTCAAATTCTAGTCCTATAAATTCAAAAATTTTTCTAGCATTATCTACTGGATTAATACAAAGTGACTCATATTGAATCAGGAGAATTTGGTCACCTAAACCATTTTCCACTGCCTCCTTCCAACCATTTGCATAAGATAAATATCTTTCGCAATGCGAATCAAGATGCTCCTTGACCCACTTTTGTACCCCTAGCCCCGATCTTTTAGCCCAAGACCATAAAACAGCTCTAGGGTCTCGGACAATTACTATACATGGTACGTCTGGAACTTTTGCCAAGACCTGAGATAATTTTTGCATATACTTGGGCGTTTTATCGAATATCAAAGCACCTTCTTGCTTAGTAATCAGTCTAGTTTTTTCCTTCAATCTTTTATAAGCATCTAACCAAGTATTTGCCTGGCAAACATACTCTAATTCATCATCTTTAATTCTCCAACTTAGTTTAGTCATGGAGTTGTAGGGTTCAAGTGATAAAAACTCTGGCATCTTTTCTGCCAACAAAAGACCACATTCAAAACCGCTATATAGATTAGGGTATTGCCTAAGTATTTCTGAAATTAGAGTAGTTCCACCTCTTTCATAACCACATATAATGGCAGCTATCGAACTTTTATCTGTAACATTATCCATTCTTCGTTTCTCCTGATATCGAATAGCCAAGTAAAATTAGTTATCTATCGGCTTAAAAAAAATACAATACTTAAATTTTGACTACCTACTTTATCATATACTGGTGAAATTTTATTTTTCCGAGCAAAAAAATACTTCCATCTTGAAGAACAGTTTTTATAAAAATTTCTCCTTCATCTGGTATTTCAACGTATCTTAATTCGGTTTCAAAACCACTGTTTTCAGCTCCAGGTACTTGATAAACATTGGCAACGTCAGGTCTGTTCTGATTCACAGGAATTTCACTGAGAATATTACTATTGCAGACTATCTTAATTGTTTGAGCTGGAGAGTTTTTACCAATTACCCAACCCCTAATTAAAATTGCACCTAAGTCAAAATGTTTTCCGGGTGTTGGTGAATCTATACTATATCCTAGAAGTGCTTCAGGATGATGTTTTGGCAAAGAAATGGGTGATATCTCAATGTAAGTCTTTAGTTTAATAAAGTAATCTTCTCGCTTTTGACTTAGATTAGGACTGTAACAAGGATCGTGTGCAATAACTTTTCCCCACCTCTGCTGCATAATTTTTGCCTCTCGCTGATATCGAGCTTTTTTTTCTGGAGTGTCTTCATATCCACGACTCTTGGACTCGTAATGGTATAAAACAACATGAGGTAAGTTAATATTACGATAGCCTTTTTGTTGAATTTTCAGACACAAATCAACGTCGTTATAAGCCACTACTAGCTCTTCATCAAGTCCACCAACTTCCTCATATACTTCTCGCCTGCACATTAGACAAGCTCCTGTTACTGCTGAGTAATTATTGACAGTAATTAGCTGACAAAAATACCCTGGAGTATTGTCAGGAGAACCTTTGTGACCATGGCCTGCCACATCACCAATTCCCACGACTACACCAGAATGTTGGATAGTATCATCTGGGTATAGTAACTTTGCACCAACAGCACCAATTGTTGGTCTTTGTACTTGCTCTACCATTGCTTCTATCCAATCTGGTGTTTTAACTTCTGTATCATTATTTAAAAGTAGTAAATAATCACCATTTGCCTTGGTTACAGCATAGTTATTAATCTTTGCATAGTTAAATGGAATATCAAGTTCATAACACTTAAAGCGCTTTGGTTCTCTATTTTTCCAGTAAGCAATAATCTCTTTAGTTTCTTGTTCATCACTACCATTATCAATTAAAATAACTTCATAGTTAGGATATGTACTTTTCTCAAAGATAGAGTGGAGACACTGATTCAAAATATTGCCTAAATTTCTAGTAGGAATAATTATGCTTACAAGCTTGTATTCTTTGATTTCATACCTGACTGTATAATATCCTAAAAACTCCTCATTCATAATTATTTTGCCATTTTCTCCACGACGCTTAATAGCTTCTGACAAGACTTTTACGGCTGCTTGATAAGCATAGGGTTTAGCATCAGTACCACTAGCAGAAGAAGCTGCATGAATTCGCCAGTGATATAGTATTTTAGGGATGTGAAAAATTTTGTCAGTTTTCTCAGTTAATCTAAGAACTAAATCATAATCTTGACTACCTTCATAACCTAATCTAAATCCATTTATTTCATTTACTAGACTACGACGATAAACTCCTAAGTGACAGCTATACATTCTTGATAAAAATGTGTCTGGAGACCAGTCTGGTTTGAAAAACGGACTAGACCTTTGCCCTTGTTCATTCAAAAAATCTTCATCACTGTAAATCATATCTGCATCAGGGTTTTGATTTAGCAGTATAGCTACTTCATATAGAGCATCTGGTGTTAGCAAATCATCATGATCTAATAAAGCAATAAAATCTCCTGTGGCAATTGATAAAGCAGAATTTGAAGCAGCAGAAATATGACCATTTTTTTCTCTAAAAATTGCTTTTATTCTTTCGTCTTGAGCAGAATATTCCTCCAATATTTTTCTCACATGAGGCATAGAAGAAGCATCATCAGCAAGGCATAATTCCCAGTATGGATATATCTGATCTTGTACTGACTGAATCATCTCCCGTAGCAGTTCTTCTGGGGGATTAAAAATTGGTACAATAATACTAATTATTGGCTTGTATTCTAAGCTTTCTATGACATCAGGCATTCTTACAATGTCCGACGGTTTCGGTGAATTTTCTTTCAGCCACAAAGCATAAAGTGCTGAATCTGTGAAAAATTTTTGAAATGCCTGATTCAGTCTTTCTTTTCTGTTTAATAAAAGCTTTAGTTGTACTTGTGCTTCTTGATAATCAGATTTAAGTAGAAGAGCCATGCGATAAAAAGCTATTGCTTTATCTAATCGACTGTGCCAAGCATAGGTATTTCCTAAACCAATATAAAATTCCGGATGATCTGCTTTAATACTAATAGCGCGATCATAGTTTTCTGCCTGGGTTAAGGATTGTTGATTTGTCTGTTTATAATAAATAGATAACTTTTTTTTATTAACTTCATGTAAACTATGGTCTAGTTCTATCGCACGATTATAATAAACCTTTGCCTTAGCTATCAAAGCATTTCCCAACCCTAAATACAACTGTGCATCATCAGGCTTAATTTCTAAAGCTTTTTGATAACTCTCAACATCCATTGGATCGTTCTCAATAGCTTGTCGATAATAACTCAATGCTTCTTCTAATTTTCCTTTAACTTGCTGATGCAATGACTGATTTAATTTTTCTTCCACTTTTGGGGAAAAGTCAGGTTGAATTTGCATAAATTTACGATATACATTAACCGCTTCTTCCCACTTTTCTAACTTAACTAATACATCCCCCAACTTATAATAACCCCAAGCAAAATCAGGATTCAACTCAACAGCCTGACGATAAGCACTAACCGCTTCTTCCCACTTTTCTAACTTAACTAATACATCCCCCAAATTATTATAAGACCAAGAAAAATCTGACTTTAATTCTATAGATTTATTATAAGCATTAACTGCTTTTTCTAACTCTTCTCTTTCCTGCAATAAATTACCTAATTTATGATGTACTTCCCACAATTCAGGATTAATTTCAATGGCTTTTATATAAGCCTTTATGGCCTCTTCTTTTTCTCCTTTTTCTACTAAATTATCGCCATTAACGTGATAGTCATCTGCCAAATTAGAGTTGACTATAACTGCATTAGTAGCAGTAGTGATCGCTGACTCCTGCTCCTCTTGTATAGCTATTTTCTCTAACGGATAATCAGCTATTGTCAACTTTTTGCTAGGTTCTATTTGCTGTTGGGTATTAATTGTTTTTTCCTGAAGTTGATTTTCTAAATCTGCCAAATACTTTCTTGCTTCTTTCCAGTCAGGAGCTAATTCAATTGCCTTACGATAAGCGGCGATCGCCTCAAACCATTCACCCTTTTTTGCTAAAACTTTTCCTAAGCTGAAAAAGTTTTTTGCCTGCTTAAAATTGATTCTTTGCTGTTGTGTAGGTAGGGAATTTTTTGTGGGAGTTTTTAGCATCATCTCTATCTCCGGTCTTAAATATATCTTATTGGTGGGTTAAGTTGTATCGTAAGTTCAATTGTTAATTAGGAAGATTATCCTAGTTTCATGCACCCTATATCTTCAAAAAGTTATCTTTTAATAAATTACTCTCAGAATAAATCAGTATCTGGGAATTTTTTAATATTTCTACACCTTACTCTGGTCAATAAATCTCTAATTATCACTTTTGGATGTTAATTAACTAGGCTAATTTTGTCCTATTTTTAATATATTATTAGCTATTACTAATAAAAGACTAATTTCACAGTCAAATCCGGAAATAATTGATTAATCAGGGAACAGGAATTAACGAAGTCAGAAGTCAGAAGTCAGAAGTTAGAAGTTAGAAGTTAACCCACCCCTAACCCAACCCACCCCCGCCCCTCCCAGGAGGGGAGCCAGGAGGGGAAGTAGGGGATTTGAGCAAGCATCCAAAAATATTTCGCCTTAAAAGGCGGGATTTAAGACCTAATTATTTTGATAAAATCAATTGAGGATATTTAAAAAGGATTGTATTTTTGAAGAAGGGAAAAGGGAGCGGACAACAAATCAAAAAAAATCCCTATAAATAAATTCAAGGGATTTGAAAAATATTGTATTTTTTTTATTGAGCAATTAAAGATTTTCTCTATTACCAAATCAATGTTAAATCAAGAATAAATCCTGGCAAAATATTTTCTCCTGATACTGTTTGGGAATTTTCTAATATTTCTACATCCTGCTGTGGTCGATAAATCTCTAATTGTCGTTTTTTCCGATTAATCAACCAACCTAATTTTGCCCCATTTCCTATATATTCCCTCATCTTAGCTCTAGTTTTTTCTAAGGTATCGCTAGGAGACATTAGTTCTACTACAAAATCAGGGCATAATGGTGCAAATTTATCTTGTTCTTCTAATGTTAAAGTATCCCAACGTTGATTACTTATCCAAGAAGAATCGGGAGACCTTTCTGCACCATTCGGCAATTTAAAACCACTGTTAGAATCAAAAACTTTGCCTAAATTTTTTTGACGATTCCAAGCTCTTAGTTGAAAATTTAGTTCTGAATTTCGTTCTCCTGTAATGCTACCAGTGGGCGACATAATAATTAGTTCTCCTGTGGCACTTCTCTCAAATCTTAAGTCGTCATTTTCTTGACAAAGTTGCCAAAATTGTTCGTCTGTTAAGTCAATTTTTAATTCTAATATTGGTGGTAAATAAATGTTTTTATTTTCCATAAATTATTAATCCTTAATCTAGTTAATTTCCTGTTAATTCAATTGCTCGTTGATAAGCTGCTACAGACTCATCAAGTTTACCTATTTCTTGTAAGGCATCTCCTAAAAGATGGTAAATTTCTCCTATATCTATATTTATCTCACTTTCAGAATAATTTTCTTCAGTTTCATTCGCTTCTAATTGAATGACTTCCTGATAATAATTGATGGCTTCTAACCATTCTCCTTTTTCTGCTAAAGCTTTGCCTAAACTATAGTGAGCTTCTAATAATTTAGGGTCTAATTCAATTGCTTGATAAAAACAAGCTATCCCTTGCTGTGTTTTATTCTCTGCTATTAAACCCCTACCTAAAGTACAAAACTCTTGGGCAGTCGCCCAACTGGGATGTTGGATGAGTGCATTGTAAGATAATTCTTCAGCTTCATCAACTTTTCCTTGGTCTAGCAAGACTTCCACTAAACCTCGATAACTATCTTTTAAGTCTGGTGCAAGTTTGATGGCTTTTTTGTATGCAGCGATCGCTTCTTTTTGTCGTTGATGTTGAGCGTATAATTCTCCTAGACTGGCATAAATTTCGCCAAAGTCTGGTTTAATTTCAATTGCTTTTTGGTAAGCGGCGATCGCTTCGTCTGGTTTATTTATTTCTACCCAAGATTTGCCCATTATTTGATAAGCTATTGCATGGGGTTTTATAGAAATTGCCTCTTCACAAGTAGAGATAGCATCATAGAATTTACTATTGACAAATTCTGCTTCGGCTTGTTTAATTAAATCTGCTTGATTAATTTGAGGCAACTTCTCCTTCTCTTTTTTATCTTTTGATTTTGGGTTTAATACCCCGCCATCTACAGGGTGTTGAAAATTGATTGGGTTTTGAGTTCCCATCCACTTTTGACTTTTGACTTCTTCAATTTCTAACTTTTGACTTTTGAGTTTTGAGTTTTGACTTTCGACTTCTTCCATTGAATTTGAATATGACTGCAAAATATCTTCAGGATTAATATGTTGAGGTTTCTTGCCGTTCACTTCTACCTGTTTTTTGACTGAAATATTACTAATTTCCCGAGCTTTTTGAGCATAAATAGCAGCCTCATTTACCTTGCCTTGACGCTTCAAAGTTGTAGCTAAATTTTGATAAGCTGCAGCATAATTTGAGTTTAATTTTATCGCCTTCTGATAACAGAATATGGCTTTAGTTAATTGACCTTGACGACAGAGGGTATTACCGAGATTTAGATGTTGGTCGGGAGTGATGTTTTCCGGGGTTAGAGTGTATGCTTCATACCAACAGTCTGCTGCTTCTGCTTGTTTACCAACTTGAGTCCATGCTTTAGCTAAGTTGCGGTATGCTCCGGCAAAGTCTGGTTTGATAGCAATCGCTTTTTGATAACAGGGTATTGCTTTTTCCCATAATTCCTCTTGTGCATACAAACTACCTAGGTTGACGTGAATTGAAGGATCTTGACTATCGAGGGATATAGCTTTGAGATAATTTTGTTTAGCTTTCTGACGTTGACTAGCACTGCCTATTTTTTGTTGAGCATTACCCAATATTTTGTACGCCATGGCCATCTCTGGTTGTACTGCTATAGCTTGCTGACATTGGGCGATCGCCTGTTCGTATAACCCTTCTTGGTTGTATGCTATAGCTCGTTGAATGTAAACATCGGGTAGGACGACCGCTGATTTTGTTACATCAACATATTGAGCGTTTATTTGTGTATCTATTTTATTGCTGCTTTCTATTTGTGGTCTATCTATTTTTGGTAACGCTTCTTCTATTTTTTCTAATTCGTTACTTGCATCTTTTATTAATGCTTTTTTTTGCTGATTTTTATCAGTATTGGTTAAATTTACTTCAACAGGAAATAATAAGTTTTCACCAGCAGTTTCTGTTGTATCTTTGATATTAAAATCTATTTCTGGTTTTAAAGGGAAGGAATTATTTGTACCCTGAAGTCTGGGAATATTTTCAGATGGTTGTAAATATTTTTTCGATGATTGATGATGGAAATTAAAAACAGCAGCTACTCGATCAAATAACTGCTTGAAAAATTGTTCAAAATATTTTAATGGTGATTGAAAAGTACCAGTATTTCCTACTAACTGAATATCAGAACTACTGACCCGCTCCTGATCTATTGCTCCATCAATTTTCTGCGCAATATCTGGTTGAAAACTATAGATATGATGATTTATATCGCTATTATTTACATAAGTTTTATCTTTTGATTTTGGGTTTAATACCCCGCCGTCTACAGGATGTTGAAAATTGGAATTGGTTGGGATTTGAGTCCCCATCGACTTTTTCTTTCTTTCAACTTCGGTCTTCCTTATTCCTTCTTCAACTTGTGGATTAGAGAGTTGGGAATTAGATTGAAGTTTCAAAGCTTCCCCTAAGTTCTGATATGCTACTGCTAATTTGGGATTAATTTGTATAGCATGACAATAACATGATATTGCTTGCTCTACTAAATTCATTTGTAGCAGAGTATTACCTAAGAGCAAATGTTCTTCTGCTGTTGCTGTTTCTGGTTCTAGAGAATAAGCTTTTTCCCAAAATTTAGAGGCCTCTGCGTGCTGACCAACATGAGTTAATGCTGTTGCTAAATAACGGTTGACATCTGCCATATTTGGGCATATTTCAATTGCTCTTTGATAACATTGGATTGCTTCTTGCCATTGTTGTTGTTGTCCGTATAAACTACCTAAATCTCTATAAATTTCTGGATCTTTTGGTGCAATAGATATCGCTTTTGTATACCACTGCCAAGCTTCTGCTGCCTGACCTTGATTTTGCAGCATTTTTCCTAATCTTTTATAAGCTTCTACATTATCTCGCTCTACAGAAATGTTATCTTGTGATTTTGGGTTTAATACCCCGTCGTCTACAGGGTGTTGAAAATTGGTTGGGGTTTGAGTCCCCATCCACTTTTCCCTTCTTCCTTCTTCAATTTTTTCCTGGTTAATTATTGTTGAATTTATTTGATGTGCTGTATTTTTTGCAGATAAATTAGATGTTTTTTTACCTAAGTTACCATTGACATTGGAGAGGTTTATTATTCCTAATTGAATCGCTTTGCGATAACAAGTATTCGATTCTTCAAAATCACCTGCTTGGGATAATGCTTCTGCAATATTTTGATAAGCTACTGCTGAGTTCGGATTTAATTTTATGGCGCTACGATAACAAGATATAGCTTCTATTAATTTCTGATGTTTTAAGAGAGTATTGCCTAAGTTTATATATTCTTGATCTTTGATTTTTGTGGGTTCTAGACAGTAGGCTTTATATTGAAAAATTGCTGCTTCTACTACTTTTCCAATTTTATGATACGCTTTAGCTATGTTGCGGTGGGCTGGGGCTAAATATGGTTTAATATTAATGGCTTTTTGATAATATTCAATTGCTTCTTGCCACTGCTGTTTACGAGCATATAAAGTTCCAATATTAACATAGGCTTCGGCAAAATTTGGTTGAATATTAATACCCCGTGAATACCACTCAAAGGCTGCTTCTATTTGACCTTCTTTTTGCACAATAATACCCATTGTTTTGCAGGCTTCAGCAAAATCTGGTTTATTTTTTAGAGCTTGTTCGCAAGCTGCTTTAGCTTCATTTAATTTCTTTCGTTCTAAATAGAATAGAGCTTTTTTATGGAAGTGAGTAGCCGCTTCTGTTGGATTAACTTTAGATGCCATTTGATTACTTACTACAGTTCGACTTACATTATCTTCTTCACCTTTTTGGGAAAAGGTTAATACATCAACTTGGGAATTAGAGAGTTTCTTCTCTAGAAGAATTTTTTCCTGAGAAGTTTGTTCCTCGTTCAGAAATTTTACTGTGGGATGGGAATTTACTTTTATTATACTTGCTTGCGATAGCATTTTTTCTAGTTTACTAAGGTTAATTATAATATCTTCAGTGAGGGAATTAGGATACATGATTTGGCGGATTGGGTAATAGGTAAATTCTTCTCCTACTAAGTAGTAATACTTTAATCCTAATTGTTGAGCGATCGCCCAGTAATAATGTTTAATATAGTTAGGAGAAACTAATTCTATTACGGTAGTTTCTGGACTACAAAACATAATATTTGTCAATCCACTACCATGAGGAGAAACTATCACTTTGGCATTAGCAAATAATGATGCTTGCTCTACAACAGAAAGAGTTTCTAGTTCGATAGTAACGAAGCCATATTCACTTAATATATCGATTACTTTTTCTTCATTAATAACTCTTCTATATTTAGCTTTATTCCGACTAATATAAATCCTTTCAGGATAAGAAATTACTTGATTATGCTGATTTTCTTTCCGTTTAAACCCATCTTGAAGTATAGTAGAGAGCGATCCGTTTAAAAATACTTGACGGTGAAATTCCAATGCCCATCTTTCTACCCAAGCTAAATGACTGGAAAAAGATGGAACAATTAATTTTTTAGCTTGAATATAGGGATAGCGATCGCTTTCTATAATTTTATCTTCTGGAATTCCTAAAATCCGGAGAGTTTCCTGTTGAAATGGTTGTTTAGTACTATTAACTAAAAACCAATCTATTTCCTCAAAATTTATACCATTGCGTCGTAATATTTCGATCCGGGGCAATATGTCTACCATCCAATGAAAATAAACGTTTCCTGACAACCCAGATAAAACAGCTACTGTACCGTTTATTTCCTCTAAAGGCGGTAATTCTTCCGTAGTAAAAAACCGATGGTTATTGATATCGTATTTGTCACATCCCGGCAACTGACCTGGGTATTCACGGGAAACTTCAGCTAATAATTGATTTTCTTGATTAATAATGGCAATAGCATTACAAATCATCCAATTATTTTTCTGAGGAACTATCCATGCTCTACCATTTACTACTTCTTTGACGAATTTTGGTGTTTCTGGAAAGTCAATATTTATTTTTTGTGTTTTTTCTCTAGAAAGACTATGAATACCATTTCCTAAATGAATTGGTTGAAGTTGTTTAAATATTCGTTTGAGACAAGGTTTGCAGTTTAACCCTTGACATTTAACTCGATCATTTGAAATTTGACTCCCTATCCACTTCTGACTTCTGACTTCTTTTGACTTCTTTTGACTTTTGAATTCTTCAAAGTTATTGCGCTGTACTAAAACTTTTTCTAATGCTTGAGAAATAGCATAATTATCTTTTTTTCTGGGGTTTAATACCCCGCCATCTACAGAGTGTTGAGAATTAGTTGGAATTTGAGTCCCCATCCACTTATTCCTTATTCCTTCTTCCTCACCCCTTTCAAAGGGGGGCAAGGGGGGATGCCTTCTTCCTTCTTCCTTCTTTCTTCTTCCTTCTTCAAAAGATTCAACTGCCAACCCTAAATGGTAAACAATAATAGCAGTATTGAAGCGTTTTTGTTTAGCTAAACTATTGCCTAATTTGAGATGTAAATCAACATTTAATGGCTGAAATTTCAATGCTTTTTGATAATAATTTTCTGCCTGTGAATATTCACCATATTCAAATAATACATTTCCCAAACTTGAGTAAGTTAAGATTAAATTTTCTCTAACTTCTGCTAAATATAATTTATCTATTTCTTCTGGGTTTAATATCTCGCTATCTACAGGGTTTTGACAATTGGTTGGAGTTTGAGTCCCCATCCAGTCCCGACTTATTCCTTCTTCATTTTGACTTTTGATTTCAGAATTTTGATTTCTAACTTCTTCCTTTTGACTTTTGACTTTTGAATTCTGAATATCGAGTGAGGGCGAATGGCATTCGCCCCTACATATGGCGTTTTCAAGGTTAATTTGCGTAAGTTCTGATTTATCTATTTCTTTTGAGTTTAATATCTCATCGTCTACAGGATATTGATAATTTGTTGAGATTTCAGTCCCCATCCACTCCTGACTTATTCCTTCTTCATTTTGACTTTTGATTTCAGAATTTTGACTTCTTCCTTTTAACTTTTTATTTCTTACTTCTTCCTTCTTACTTCTTACTTCTTCCTTCTTTCTTTTGACTTTTGACTTTTGAATTTTGACTTTCTCTAAAAATCTAGCACAAGCTATTTTTGCTTTTTCTAATTCGTCTAACCCCGTTAACAAATCTGCTTTTTCACAATAACTTTCCACAAAATAATTACCCTCAATAACCTTTTGTAAATGAGGTATTGCTGCTGCCAACTTTCCTAATTCCAAAAAAGAAAAAGCACAATTACTATGAGCAGAAAGATTTTCTGGATACTGCTTGATTATCTCCTGAAAATAAACAATAGCTTCTGAGTGCAAACCTTGTTGTTGATAAACTTTTCCGAGGTTATGAATAGCTACTATTAATTGAGGCTTAAGTGCCAGTGCTTGACGATAATTAGTAATAGCTTTTTCTACTTTACCAAGCTCGAAAAATGCTTGACCTTGGTTATTGTAGAGATAAGCATCATCTGGTTTTAAGTTAATAGCTTGTTGAAATATTTCGATTGCTTCCTTAGCTCTACCTTCCTTGACTAAAATATTACCCCAGTTACTATAAGCTTGAACTTGAATGAAAATATTTTCCGCCTTAAATTGGCATAAATTAATGACTTTTTGATAACTGGAAATTGCTCGATCTAGTAAACCTTGTTGTTGTAAAACAATGCCAATATTATAGTAAGCTTGAATATGCTGTGGATGATGAGCGATCGCTTGTTGATAATGAATATAAGCTGCTGATAGATTTCCTTGATGCTGAAAAGCTATTCCCAAGTTATACTGAATGTAGTGGAGGTCTGGTACTAAAGTTAATGCTTCTTGGTATAACAATATGGCGGCTTCTAGTTTTCCCTGCTTTTGATATAACAATCCTCTTGAAGCTTTTTCTTCAGCTAACTTCAATGCTTTTGAGGATTCGCTGCTCATATTTGAATAGTAGTGCATTGTGATGAGTTTTGAACTTTGAGTTTATACAATTTGGAATTTTGGGGTAGCGCTCTGTAACCTACCCCGGTTAATCATTGGGGGATTGCCCCTGCAAATTTCATCCTGTAATTTATCAACGCCATTTTTTTTATATCCACTGCCCAAGCACAAAAGTATATTTTATTCCATATTCCATTCCCTATTCCCTGTCCCCTACTAATCAAGTGTTAAATAATTTTGCACAGATACTTAATAGCATGGTTAGCTAGTTTCAGCTTTTTCTCAAAAAAAAACTAGATAGTTTCAAAGTCATCACCAGTAATATCTAGATTACTATCTAATTGCAGGAATTGTATAGCATTATTGTCTGCGTCAATATAGTACATTAAACCTTGGTCTGAGTCGTAGACTAGGTTGGCATCTTGATTTTGAGCAAATTCATCAAGAGTAGTAAATTCGTCAGGGTTGAAAGTATCACCAGGCCCAATTAACTCGTCGAAGCTATTAGCATCAAGCTGTATTTTGTCTTGTCCTGAAGTAAAGTCAGTGAGACTGTCTACTCCAGAATCTCCTGGAACAAAATTATTGAGAGTATCGAAACCAAATACCTGAGTGCCATCTGAAATAAATGTCTCTGACTCGAAAAACTCAAAACGGAAAATATCGGATCCTTGACCCCCTTCTAGCAAGTCATTACCTCCACCACCCTCAATTAGATCGTCCCCTTTACCTCCGAAAACCATATCATCGCCTCCTCCACCTCTAACCGTATCATTACCACGGTTTCCCGAAACTAGATCGTTTCCTTCTTCTCCAGCAACTAAGTCATCATCTTTACCACCATAGACGCTATCATTTCCAGTACCGCCTCTGACATTATCAAACCCCCGATCGCCAAAAACTAGATCGTCTCCTTCCTCACCTCTGACTAGGTCATTATCTCTACCTCCAAATACAGTATCATTTCCATCACCACCTCTAACCGTATCAGACCCTCGGTTACCACTAACCCAATCATCTCCTTTATCTCCACTAACCCAATCATCATCTTTTCCTCCATAGGCGGTATCACTATCTTTTCCGCCAAATATAGTATCAGACCCCCGGTTACCGTGAAGTTCATCATCTCCTCTATTTCCACTAACCCAATCATCATCTCTTCCTGCATAGACAGTATCATTATCTTTTCCAGCAAATATAGTGTCTTGGGCACCTCTACCTTCTATCAAATCATCTCTATCAAGACCTAAAATCGAATCCCTGCCATTTGTACCAAACAACGATTTGTTGCTATTGTTAGGAGAATCAATTATCACTGTTACAGCATCACCAATTTCAGCAGGATCGCTTGGTGGTTGATTAATAATAGGTTCCTCGTCGCCGAAATCTGGAATAATTGGATTAGGAGTAATTTCTGACATAGTAATTTTTTACTGATTTTCATTAACTAATATTGACTTTTTGGATTCAAACAGTAAAATTGATTCAACTATAAATTAGGCAAAAAATATCGAATCATAAAATTCATAACAGTATATTCGTGCAATAATTTAGACATCAAAATTCTGTGCCTTAAAATAAAATAACACAAATATATTTATATATCTTCATTAGTTATTGATTAAGCCTAATCTATGATGTTTGTAGAGTAGATGTTTGATGCCCTAGTTTTGCTTCAGTATCTACAAGTTTAAAATTAATTTCAAAAAATTTTATTTGCTTCTGTTGCTTAAGCTGACCTGACCTGACCTATTTTATTTACATATTAAGTTAGTCAAGTAGACGTTTAATCATCTTATTTTGTTTCAGTACTTATACAGGTAACATTCCGCACTTAATTTTGTAGTACAAATTATTTCTGGCTAAGAGTTTTATATAACAAAAACTAAAACTGTCAGAATTAATTATAATACTACACAAGCTTATTGACTCTATTCTTAAGAATGAAGAATAAAATCAACTTTATAGCAATGTGCGCTGGCATATTTACAAATTACAAAAACTGTCCAATAGCTAAAAGCCTTGTATTATCGGTCTTTTATTCCCCCTGTTGCCTGTTGCCTGTTGCCTGCGCACAGCGCTATATTCGTTGAAAATCTCTTGCAGTACCCTTGAAGTGCAGAATGTCAAATACAATTAACATTTAACTTCAGTATTTATAAGTTGCAAGATGAACCTTTTTGGTAGAAGCGATTAGTTATATCTATATTTCTTGTACCTATGCTTTTGTAATTACAACAAGACTTATATATTAGGTATTTAGGAAATTGATAAACTGCCCTAAATATACTTAGAGTTTTAAGTTTATTTAGTGAATATTTAGATCATATTTTTGAAAGTGGTGTATAAAACTTGTAGATACATTCCTATTCTTTAATTGTTCTCTCCTCACCTCACTTTAAAATGGGGGTAAAGATTTTTTCAGTAGATTTTCTAGATACTTAAAAAATATCCTCTGATCATTATTCTAATATTTTTCGTAATTTCCGGTTAATTTATTTAAGTTATACAAAAAAAAGTCATTATTTAGATTTCTTAGACTTTGCAGCAGTTTCCATCCAATGCAGACATAAAATTCCGGAATATCTCCAGATAATTCTCACTATCATCTTTCCTTTCTCCTGTACGTCGCCAATCCAACAGCTCCTCTTTCTGACTCGGTCTTCCGCTCATCATACGATAACTAATTATCTGGATACTATATAATACCAAGCGTGAAAAAAGAATGTTACGAATAGTAAGAGGAATAAAAAGACAAATGCAGGATATGTCCTTTGACAAAGCGGTCGATCTTCGGAGCTTCCCGTAGGGTGGGATGGCGATCTTCGGAGCGGGTCTGTAAGAACGGGTCTCCTCGCCATATCCAATCGACCAAGAGAGCGGTGCGACCCCGCGACGACGCCAGCTCGCTTCCGGAACGCGCACCAAGAGAAAAGAATGATTTCCGACCTGAAAAATGGTACTGAAACTATTCCCGTGTGACTCGGTCCGACTGAGTTCCCCTCCTGGGAGGGACGGGGGTGGGGTGGGTTAGAGATGGGTTGACTCCTAAGAAATATCCTAGCTATTTGTAGCAAATATTTATTAATTTGGTATAAGAGGTCTAATCTTTTATCATTTTCTTTGTGGGTTTAATACCCCACCGTCAACGGGGGTGTTCACGCATTACTTGGGGGAGCGTAGACGCGGAGCGGCAGGTCGTTGACTATCCCCATGTAATTTTCCTCCTGTCTCCTGTCTCCTGTCTCCTTCTTCAATAAAGCAGAAAAGTTTATTTGAACTGATAGAGTATTTCTCCAAAGTCTCTATTTGACACAATTCTAGGAGCCAGAAATAGGAAAGTTAGTTTTATAATAAATAATTAACTAGATTGTATATCACTATCAATTGCTAGAAATAGGTAATTATGGAAACTATTACTGCTGCTCTTAAGGAGTGGAATATTGCTATTAATACTTTAGAAAAAGGCAACACAATTATGTTGTTAAGAAAGGGTGGTATTCAGGAACAGGGCGGTCGTTTTGCTGTTGCGTATAAACAGGTATTACTCTATCCAACTTTTGAACATCAACAGCCAGATTTACTTAAGCCAGAATATGTAAATCAGGTGCAAGTTGTAGATTCAGGTTGGCATCCTGAGAAGATAAAAATTAGTAGTTTTGCTGAGATTACTCATATTTTGCCAGTGAGTGATGAATCTATCTTAAATAAGTTGTTTGTTTATCATATTTGGAATGAAAAATTTGTCAGCGATCGCCTAAAATGGAAACCTCAACAACCACTGTATATTTTACTTTTAAGAACTTATAAACTTTCCCGAAGCTGTGATTTTTTTTATCGTCGCGAATATGGAAGCTGTCGTTCCTGGATAGAGTTAGTTAGACCAATTAATATTACTAACTCAGTTCCTGTTTTTACTGACGATCGTTATCAAAGTTTATCCACAGAAATTTGTCAGATTTTTACCGAATAATTTAGATTTAAAGTATCTTTTTTCATATACTTCGTAAGAGCATTTAGCCATCAGCTATTAGCTATCAGCTATTAATTTTGGGAAAGGTAAAAGCAACCTTTGAAATTGAGAAAGAATAAAAATTTACTGCCAAAGTCCCCGGACTCAATCTTAGAAGTAATTATTCATTACTAATTGCTGATAGCTGACTGCTAATAGCTGTTTGCGCAGCATTCCGTAGGAAATGCTTACTATACTTCTCTTTCTCTGCTCCCTCTCCCTACTCCTAGTTCCGGTGCTCATTCTTCCATGAATGTAGCAATATTTTATGAAATTGGTATTACAAACTACTGTAGGATAATGAAATTATCATTAATCAAACTATGAATACCAATATTAATTCTCAATATCTGAATCTGGAAAACGCTCGGATTCATTATCTTGAAACAGGCCCAACAAATTCGGTTAGTGTACTTTTGTTACATGGGGCAAGTTTTAGCGCTCAGACATGGCAAGAAATTGGGACTCTTGAACTTTTAGCTATGACAGGTTATCGAGCAGTTGCTGTAGATATTCCCGGGTATGGTCGTTCTAAAAGAACATCAGTTTCTAGCGTAAGTTTTTTACTAGAATTATTAAATATTTTAAAATTAAATCTTCCAGTTTTAGTATCTCCTTCTATGAGTGGAAGTTATAGCTTTCCTTTTGTGATTAATCATGGAGATAAATTAGCAGGTTTTGTCGCGATTGCGACCGTGGGAATTCAACGTTTCCAGAATCAATTAGAAGGAATTGAATTACCCACATTAGCTATTTGGGGAAGTAATGATCGTATAGTTCCTCTAGTACAAGCAGATCTGTTAGTAAAACTAATGCCAAATTCTCAAAAAGTTATTCTAACTAATGCTGGTCATGCTTGTTATATGAAAGAAACGGAAGAATTTCACAAACATTTAATTAAATTTATTGAAAGCTGTAGAAATAAGTAATTTATATAAATATGTAGGGGATGCTCGAAATATAATTAAAATGCTTAAATATGAATTAATTTAGATGATTAAATACTCCTAATATGGTCATTATAAGTAATTTGTAAAAATCTCAAAAAATAGATACAAAATATTTCATTATTCCCCTTTGAATTGTTCCCTTTTTTCAACATTTGTTTTGTAGGATAACCCTAATAATCAATATATTAATTAATATTAATTATAGCAATCCTAAATCATTCGCGATAATTTTATTGCTTTAGTATTTCTCATTGCCTATTCCCTGTTCCCTGTTTCCTAAAATCTACAATATCTCACAACTCAAAAAAGATAAATTCCGACCTAATAAATGGTATCAAAGCTATTTATTCTGTACGTCGCCAATCCGACAGTTCCCCTACCTGAGGAGTGACTCCTAAGAAATAACCTAGTTATATCAAATCCGTTTAATTCGGTATAAAAAAATGTTCCATCTTCAACCATTACCAAATATTTCTCGATATCCCCATCTCCCCATCTCCCCATCTAATTACACCCATGCTACCGGATTTGATATTATTTGTAGCAAATATTTATCAAATTGGTATTATATTCGATTTAATACTTATAGCAGTTTACTGTTTGATCAGGTACAAAATGCTGAAGTATTAGACAACACAAACAAAAGAATAGATTTTAATAGAAAACTGTACCTTACTATCTTGAAAAATGCGGTATAAAAAACTGGTATAGCAGTGGAAGGAAAGGTGAGGACATATCAAAAGCTTAAAACTCAGGCAACGCTAGATTTTTTCTTCTTTCCTAGATAACTAAACGCCTTCTTCCTTCTTCCTTCTGCTATAATAGAGAATAGATGGAGTAGTTTTTTGATAACTAATTAAGCAAACATTATAATGATAATTAAGGATGAATACTACCGTCAGGCATGATTGCACCTTTAAGGTCAGTATCTCGGAAATTTGCAGTGTCCAGTTTAGCACCGCGAAGGTTGACACCACGAAGATTAGCACCTCGTAAATAAGCTTTGCTGAGATTAGCATTCGTAAGATTTGCACCCCGTAAGTCCGCACCTTCGAGAGAAGCTTCCCTAAGATTAGCATTCTTCAAGTAGGCACCCAGTAAATTAGCATTTTTGAGATTACTACCTTCGAGATTAGCACTTTCGAGATCGGCATTTTCTAAATTCACGCTGCGATAGCCATGACCTGTATATCCTGCCAGTATAGCATCTTTAAGATTAGCCTGTTTTAACTTAGCACCCTTGAGATTAACACCATCTAACTTGGCATTCTTCAAATTCGCATTTTCAAGATCGGCATTCTCTAACTCAGCATTAAATAAATTTGCTCCCAAAAGATTAGCATTTTTCAGGTTAGCATTTTCTAGCTTGGCATAACCAAAGTTAGCTCCCCACAAATTAGTATCTCTAAGATTTGCTTGACTCAGGTTCACATTCCACAGATTAGCATACCCTAGATTAGCACTCCATAGGTTAGCAGACTGTAAATTTGCGTATCTGAGTTTAGCACCTCTCAAGTCAGCATTTGATAAATTAGCAGATGAAAGATTAATACCTCCCAAACTTGCTTTCCATAGATCGGCATCTTCGAGGTTAGCATTATTGAGATCGGCACCTTCTAGACTAGCATCTTTGAGGTTGACATTTTTCAAGTTTCCATAAGCTAAGTTAACATTGTTTAACTCACACCGAGGACACTGACCTGTTTGCAATAAAACTTGCTGCAAATGCTGCTTTCTCGCATTAGAACGAGATTTTTCTAGATCTATCTGAGAATTTAACCATTTATTTTCACCCCAGGTTGTTAGTGCTGCTATGGTACTAGAAAATGCTATTAAACACAAACTAATTGTTGCTACTCCAGCAAATATTTTCCTAGTTTTTTTCATCCCAAATTGCATTGTTTTCGTTCTCATATTTTCTCCATCATCAATAGATTTCAGCATTTGGAGAGCAATCTCAGCATTGGGGAAGCGATGTTTTGAATTTGGTTCCAGCATTTTTTTTAGCCAATTAACAAATGCTGGTTCTAGTTTTGGCAGTAATTTCTTAAAATTAATTCGATAGCTATCATCAACTAATTTGCCGATTTCACTGGATTTTGTATTAGTTAATAAACAGATTAAAGTTGCACCTAAACTGTACAAATCTGATGCTTTTGTGAGTTCCCTGTTGAACAATTGTTCTGGTGGCATAAATCCTAAAGTGCCTTTGACTGCACTACTAATTGCTAGATTACCATACCCACTGCGGGCAAATCCAAAATCTACCAGGTAAACTTTTAGTTGAGTAACGTTGCGTTCAACTAAGATATTTTCTGGTTTAATATCCCGATGAATAATTGGTGGTACTTGCTGTTGTAGGTAAACTAAAACTTCTAATACTGATTGAGCAATTTGTTTAATTTCTGCTACTGTCCAATGCTTTGTTGGGTCAAGAGAGGGGGCATTTTTGTACTCTTGTACTAAGCAAAAGCCATTTTCTGTTTCAAATGAATCTAGATAACGTGGAATACTAGAATGATTGAGTTGTTGGAGTAGTTCAATTTCTCGATGATAACTATCATATTCTGCCCAATTGGCAAATTGATATTGTTTAGTTACAACAGGTGTTTTTGTCGTAGTATCAGTTGATAAATAAGTAATGCGACCTCCATTTGGATTACAACCTAGTTCTTGTTGAACTTGATAACGTTGGTTAAAAAACTCTGGCAGATTCGTCATAATTAGTAATTTTTTTAGACCTTTGATACATTGGACAAAAAATTGAACCTTAAATATTGTAGCTTTGAATTAGTAGTTATATTATGTCCATGTCCGGTTGATTACTTATAAATAAAATGACGGGGGAGTCAGGAGTCAGGAGTCAGGAGTCAGCAGGGAAGAAAGAAGGAAGAAGATAAAAGTGGATGAGGATGCTAAAAGAAGCTACTATCCTTTACCTTTAACTATTCCCAAACAATTATAGACACCGAAGCAACTGTTGGTTGTTAAATTTATAATAGACAAAGATAATATTAACAGATTAAGCATCTAATGGATAATAGAATGAACAAAATTTGCCATTTCATTTGACAAGTTTAATATTACTTATCAGTTTTACCAATATCTTATTTTTGTAAGCATTTCCTCCGGAATGCTGCGCAAACAGCCGTCAGCTATCAGCCATCAGCTATTGCTTCTTTTTAGTTATAGATAAAAGCTTTACTAATTGAATAAGAATTAAATTTTAATATAAAAGGCCTTTAAAGTCTATATATTAAGATCCCCTCATAAAAGCTTATAGCTGACAGCTTATAGCTGAATGCTTACTTATTTTTAGATATCATCTGCTATAACTTTAAATGAAAAATTAATCAAGAGACTTTTCTGAAGACATCTCTATAAAACAACGATTAAAAAAAAGGCTTATGTAATTTCTGGAAATTTATATTAGATATCTTCAAAAATAAAAAATCAAATCAATTATGATGATATATCATCAATTATTTCCCCCTTTTCCCTGTTCTATTTTCCCTGTAAATGTCTATTATAGTGTTTATATTAATTCCCAAAAATTTACTTATGTCAAAAGTTAAATTAGTAGTCTTTGATATGGCAGGTACCACTGTCAAAGACCAAAATGAAGTCCAGAATTGTTTTTTAGAAGCTG
Source organism: Okeania sp. SIO1H4 (assembly GCF_010672695.1). Taxonomy (NCBI): domain Bacteria; kingdom Bacillati; phylum Cyanobacteriota; class Cyanophyceae; order Oscillatoriales; family Microcoleaceae; genus Okeania; species Okeania sp. SIO1H4. Next base: position 59,955 of record NZ_JAAHGB010000025.1, on the reverse strand, counting down.
CTGCAAGTACAGGACTTGAGGCAGAAGTAGACCGTGTAAATTCAATGATGGGATGGTCGAAAAAATTAGTGTTTGAAACACTTTGGCAAGCACAAATAGGTCAAGAACATCCTGATTATCCTGCTAAAGTTGAAACTTCTTTTACTAAATTCAAAGAAATTCTGGAAAATCACTATAAAACTCAGTTGCTCGAACCAACAAAGGGGTGCTTAGAAATTTTTACTTGGTTGCGATCGCAAAATATAAAAATTGCTTTAACAACTGGATTTTATCGAGAAGTAACTAACATTATTTTACACCGTTTAGAATGGGACAAAAAGTTAAATAGTGATTATATTGGAGACAAAAAATCAATTATTCAAGCCTCTATTACTCCCACAGAAATTTATAATAATGAAGGTCGCCCGACACCTTACATGATTCAAAAAGCCATGTATAAACTAGGGATAAAAGACTCACAAACTGTCATTAAAATTGGGGATACTCCTTCTGACTTAGAAGCAGGGATTAATGCTAATTGTTTATATACTTTTGGTGTAACAAATGGTACTCAGACAAAAGAACAATTAGCACAATACCGCAATGATGGATTACTCAATTCGCTCTTAGAGTTAAAAGACAAAATTGTACATTTATTAGAATAAGTGGGAAATAAAACATGACTCAAATTCATCAAGCAGATGTTATCGTTGTCGGTGCAGGTATCGTTGGTTTAGCTCACGCTTTAGCAGTTGCCAAACTTGGTCTCAAGGTAGTAGTCTTTGAAAGAAACCCTTATGCAGTGGGAGCATCTATTCGTAACTTTGGTATGATTTGGCCAATTGGACAGCCATATGGAGAATTACGAGATCGCGCTCTCAAATCAAGAGAAATTTGGTTAGAAGTTGGAGCAAAAGCAGGTTTTCATTTAGACCGATGCGGTTCCCTACATCTTGCCTACCGAGAAGATGAACTACAAGTAATCAAGGAATTCATAGAAACTACAACTCAACAAAAGCAAGAGACATTAGCTTTGCTCACACCCGAGCAAGTAGCAGAAAAAACTCCTGCTGTAATTACTGATGGTTTATTAGGAGCATTGTGGAGCGCAACAGAAGTAATAGTTGACCCCAGAGAAGCAATCAAAAAAATACCTGGTTTTTTATCAGCAGAATACAATGTTGAGTTCAAATTCGGCACAGTTGTCACAGAAATTTCCCATCCTTATCTGATAGCAAGTGGAGAAAAATGGCAAGCAGACCGTATTTTTGTTTGTAGCGGGGTTGACTTTGAAACTTTATATCCTGATACTTTTGCCAACAGTGGGATAACAAAAGTAAAATTACAAATGATGCGAACAGTTCCTCAACCTGAAAACTGGCGTGCTGATGTGGCATTATGTGGCGGTTTAACCTTAACTCATTACGCTTCCTTTGCCCATTGCCCATCTTTAGCAGCACTCAAAACCAGAATTGAAACAGAAACTCCCCATTTTCCTGAGTGGGGAATTCATGTGATGATGTCACAAAATGCAGCAGGTGAATTAATTATTGGTGATTCCCATGAATATGGTTTGAACCCAGAACCTTTCGACCGAGTACAAATCAATCAATATATATTAGATTACTTGAAAAAATTTGCTCAGGTTCCTGAGTTAGAAATTACCGAAACTTGGCATGGAGTTTATGCCAAACTTCCAGGCAAAACTGAATTTATCACTCAACCAGAAACGGGAGTCACAATTATTAACGCCTTGAGTGGAGCAGGTATGACTTTATCCTTTGGTTTAGCAACAGAAGTAGTGGAAAAAATGCTGTAATTTTTTCTACCTTAATTTCTTGAGAGAAAAAGCCAGAAATACTGGTTTTTCTATTTATTAATAATTTGAATATTATAGCACTGCACAAATAGGTGAGGACATTCCTCTATTTCCTACTCCCTTTTTACTCAAATTTATTGTCCTAACTAAAGAAAGTACTGCTATAATATTTAGCTACAAATTCATAGATATTTTGATTCATTTTGTATTTTTCTCCGACAACCGAATCCATCCGATAAATCAGTGAAATTACATAGAGAAAAGCTTAAATTTGATTCACTTTGTCAGTAAGGCGATCGAGTCTATGTTTTTGTCTTAAAATACTAAGATTTTTCCACAGAGTTGAAACCTTTTTAACAAGAAAAAAGTCTTATAATAATAGTAGCTTCTTAAGTTTAAAAGAATTTGCAAATGCCTAAAAAACTTGATAATTCATCAACATAATGTAAAAAAAACATCAACAATGGCAGAAATTTCAGCACTTCAAATTGATTCTAATCAAATTAATCTTGTACCAGGATTTACCGTTTCACGATTCGGCACTGTAGGAGCAATAGATAGCTTTGACTCTTATGATATTACTATCAATGAACCTCAATTATTAGAAGTTAACTTGTTCGATATTATCACCAGTGCTGATATCATAGTAAATGATAGTAATGGAAATCCTATTCCTGGTGGAGCAGGAAGTCAGCCACTTTCTACCCCAGAAAATTTTACAATTCCTCTCAATCCTGGTAACTATCAAGTATTAGTATTTCAACCACTTAATGATTTTCCTCTAGGAGGCACAAATTATCAACTTGATTTAGCCTCTATTAGTTCCAACAACCCACCAATCAATCCACCAGTAAATCCTCCCACCAACCCACCAATCAATCCGCCAGTCAACCCTCCCATCAACCCTCCTGGTTTTACTGATAATAGTAATGACAGTATAAACACAGCAACTCCTTTAGGTCGTATAGTTCCCGAAATACCCATAACTCGCTCGGCTACAATTAATGATTTTGACACAGTAGATTACTATCGCGTTACAGTTGATCAACCCATAACTTCAGGAGTTGCCTTGCAAAATATTACTGGCAATCTTGATGTAGAAGTATTAGATAGCAATGGTAACTTAATTGCCAGTGGTAACAACCTGGACTCATCAAATGAGGCATTTCAGGCACCTTTCTTTACCCCCGGCGAATATTTTATCAATGTTTTTCAGACTGCTCCTGGTATTACCAGTAACTATGATTTAAGCCTGTTTCCAGCAAGTGCAAACATTAATCCTGTACCACCCCCTAATCCTCAACCACCAATTCCACCAAACCCTAACCCACAACCACAAATCATCAGTTTTGATGGACAGATAGATGGAAGTGATGAAGCTGTGAGAAATCGTGAAAACACAAATTTCATTTTTAAAGAAGATTTTCTATTAAATGCTACACCAGGTGTTCCATTAACAATCGATATGGTCGGTATAAATAGTGGTTTTGACCCTTTATTAGAAGTTTATCAACTCCCCTCAAATTCTCCTGTGCTTCAGCCTAACCAACAAACCACTCTAGTTGCAGCTAGCGATAATGGTGGTGGTGGTGTTAATGCTAGAATTGGGCCGGGAGCGCCATCAGATGTAACAATTCTTTCACCAGGAACCAATACTCCCATAAGTGTTCCTGCGGAGTTAACTCTAGCACCAGAGTTTCAATATCTGTTGCGTCTGACTTATACAGAGCTACCTATTATTCCCATTGGAGGTTTTTCCTTCAGTGCAAGTGTCCCTGATGGTTTTATTAGTCTTGCTCCAGTGAGATTAGGAGTTACTACGGCCGGTCCAATTGTGGCAGGAGATCCGCCAATCAATCAGTTTTCTGATGCAGGAAGTTTTTTCTAACCACTTATTTGAAGATAGGAAGTGGGAGATGTGGCAAGGGTGGCAAGTGTGGGAAGTGTGGAAGGTTTTTAACAAAGGTGTGAGTAATCACTTTTATTCACAGGACTTACGCAAATTGACTTTTAAAGCACCATTTGTAGGGGTAAATAGCATTCTTTCTCCCTATATATAGAGTCTCTGCGTAAGTCCTGATTCAGTATAAAATTTCCACAAAAATGTACTTTGTTTATACGATAAATAGCTCAAAACTTCTCCCTCTCCCCACACCGACTACACAAACCACACTTGTTTTAGATCAAAGCTAAAAAACCTACCCTTGTAAGGAGCAGGGGAGTAGGGGAGATGGAAGCATTTTTCTAACTTTTTCCCCTATTCTCGTTCCTGAATTTCCTGAGTTCTGAGTTCTGAGTTTTACCGAAAAATTAAGGTATAAAGCCTCTCCATATCCTAAAAGCCTTACCAATTAATACTTCTGACTTCTGACTTCTGACTTCTAACTTCCGCGTAGCGGCACTTTGACTTGTACCCAAAGATATTTTCTTTGGTCAGCTAAGAATAGACGGAGCAACACGGATTTATCCTGTTGCGTAGTATCTACTTAGAATACCCTCGGCAAGAGCCAGGCGAGTAGTCAAAATAAGTTATTTCTTTTGATTGATGCAAAAATCAGCTTTATGTGTTACGATGTAATACATCACTAGAGAATAGTTAAAAAATCTATTGTTTTTAAGTGGTATTTCTCAAGAGATGCTAATCAGAGCTACAAACAGACGAATTATGATTGCCTTTTGTCAATTGCAGAGAATAGTTCAATAGTTCGGTTATCTCTATGTTCTGAGAGTTGCCTCTTAGAAGCTGGTTGAGCCATCATCGATGTATGGGAAATAACTTAAACAATAATCTTAACAAAATTTTGCGGAAATCCTTAAGCATAGATTGTAGTTAATCTAATCTACTAGCAATTTTAAGGACAAATTAAATTTCTACTTATGTTAGATGAACATTCTGCCTTTAAATTTAGTCTAGATTTGTATTACAAAGAAAAAAAGCGGACTCATACTGAGTTTACTTTAATAGAGAGAATAAAGTATAATTTTTATCAATGTAAATAATGTAAAAATCAAACTTCCCTTATAAGTCCATTCAGCGAATCGACCAAGAGAAAAGAGAATATTCCCGATCTCAAACCTCCTTATTGTAGAGGTACTCAAGTCCGAAGTTCCTCCCCAGGAGGTGTGCCTGATAACTGTTAACGTTTGCGCAGCATGACTTTAGCGCAGCTTCTGCGCAGGAGATAGGAAAGTTCCTCCATAGGAGACGTGCCCGATCGCTGAAATGACCACTTGATGGCATTTGTGTAGGGATGGGAAAGCCTATTCTCATGTAGTTGTATCTCAAATTCTTCCCATTGTACGAACACACAATAACTACTGCGATATTTAAAATAAGGAGTTTATGGAAAATGTCAACACTAAATAAAGAAAATAAGAAAACTCAAAAGATAAACAAATCAACTTCTCGCTCCTACTCCTCAATGGATACAGTTCGTACTTATCTACATGAGATAGGCCGTGTACCACTTCTGACTCGTGAAGAAGAAATTGTGTATGGCAAGAAAGTTAAGTACATGATGGAACTTTTGGAGTCAAAGGAAAAATTAGAGGAGAAGCTAGACAGAGCAGCAACTCAGCAAGAATGGGCAGAATATGTACAGCTAAGTGAAGAAGCACTCAACCAAATAATTAACCATGGTCGCCGTGCCAAACAAAAAATGATTGAAGCTAATCTTCGCTTAGTAGTAGCGATCGCTAAAAAGTACCAAAAACGAAATATGGAATTCTTGGATCTGATTCAAGAAGGTACTTTAGGTTTGGAGCGAGGAGTGGAAAAATTTGACCCCATGCGAGGTTACAAATTTTCTACTTATGCTTATTGGTGGATACGTCAAGCAATTACCAGAGCGATCGCACAACAAGCTCGTACTATTCGCTTACCTATTCACATTACTGAAAAGCTCAACAAAATCAAAAGAGTTCAGAGAGAACTAATTCAAAGCTTGGGCCGTACCCCTACTCCTTCTGAAATTGCTCAAGCTTTAGAACTAGAACCTTCTCAAATTAGAGAATATCTCCTAATGGCCCGCCATCCTATATCGTTGGATTTACGAGTAGGAGATAATCAGGACACTGAACTGCAAGAACTTTTGGAGGACGAAGCTTCTTCTCCAGATGACTATATTACTCGTGAGTTGTTGCGCCAGGACTTAAATACTCTACTGGGAGAATTGACCGATCAACAACGTCGTGTATTAACGTTACGTTTTGGTCTTGAGGATGGTAGAGAAATGTCCTTGGCTAAAGTGGGAGAGAGACTACAACTTAGTCGCGAGCGAGTCCGTCAACTAGAACATCAAGCTCTGGCCCATTTGCGTCGTCGTCAAGCTAAGGTGCGGGAATATGTCGCTAGTTAGGTATTAAAATCTGCCTAAAATCGATCCCTCTATTGTCAATATCAAATTTTGATCGTTCCTTGTAGAGATAGTTATTTTTAATGATTATCTCTACAAGGATTTTTTTTGATTTATTATCTACCTTTAGTAACTATTGGAAGAAATAACTTTTGTTAACAGTTGAGAAATTAACACAAATTGTTAAAACAATAGATTTTTACCTTTTTCTACGGATATGATAATGGTGTAGATAACAATTAAGTAATATTCGTGATTTTTAGGTTAGTGGCGATCGCCACCTACTTAATATTGACCTATAGTACAGCAAATAGGCCAATAGTACAGTATAAAACTATTTCTCTTAAATTCAAGGAAGAAAGACCAAAGTTTTCCTCACAAACAAATGAAGATCGTACATTGCTCAGTGATGGAATTTACCTTTTTGGTCAGTCTTCTCAACCAGAGAAAATTCAGAATGAGTATTTTGTATTTCAGTTAGAAAATGGTAAGGTAATAGGCGCTCTTTATCTACCCCATTCAGCTTTTTATTGCTTTTATGGATTTTATAAGCAAAATAGCTTAGATGTAAAAGTTGTAGATAGTTATGATAATACTGCTTCTGACTACATAGTAGATTTAGAGAAATATTACCCCATAAATCAAGTTAGTGAGAATGATGCCAGGATATTAAATACTTGCCAAACTAACTATCAAAATTTGGCTTGGTAATACTTGTTGTTAAAACTCAAAGCTCAAAAGTTAGATTTTATGGACTTAAAACTTGGAAGCTATATTCAATAACTAATAATTAATAATTAATAATTAGTAATTACCTCTTTTTGAAAGGAAGAGGATTGACGTTTAAGGAAAATTTTTTCTTTTTTCTCCTTTATAAGAAGGAGAGGGTTTAAACCTTAATTATTTGGTAATAATTCAGCAATTATTCAGCAATTATTTCACATTATCGGGAACAAAACTAATTTATGCTGATTAAGATTTTAATCGAATCTAAAGTTTGCCATTTTAACTAATTCTTTGTTCCTACTAATATTAATACTCAATACCAGGTTGCGCCCTCACACCTTGCTCTCTAAAAGGATGCTTAATCATTTTCATTTCTGTAACTAAATCCGCCCTTTCAATTAATTCTGGAGGGGCACCCCTACCTGTAAGAATAACATGAGAATCTTCAGGTTTCTCTTCTAACCCAGTTAACAAATCTTCTAACTTTAAATAACCCAATTTCAAACTAACATTCACCTCATCAAGTAATACTAATTTAAACTCTGGGTTGCGGATATAAGACAAAGCCAAATTCCAAGCTTCATAAACTTTTTGAATATCGCGATCGCGGTCTTGAGTCTCCCAAGTAAACCCTTCACCTAAAGCATGAAAAGATATTTGTTCGCCCCATTTAGTAAACACTGCTTTTTCTGCGGGTTCCCAAGCACCTTTAATAAATTGAACTATTGCCACTCGATAACCATGACCCAAGGAGCGCATCACCATACCCAATGCTGCTGTAGTTTTGCCTTTACCGTTACCAGTATTGACAATAACTAAGCCTTTTTCCAGAGCAGCTTGAGATACTCGTTGTTCTTGTACTTCTTTGCGGCGCTGCATTTTCTGTTTGTATTGCTCAGGAGTTAGGGATGTCATTTCAGTTAACAGTTATCAGTTATCAGTGTACAAAATAGTTTTTTATCACAATTAGTATTAATTTGTCAATTTAGTAATTTTTCCTGATTTTGGTAGATAATTGTATGATAGACATCTCCAGAAAATAAACTTGCCCTTTATTTACTATAAACTAGAGTGTAATAACTCAAAAAATCATTTTCCGTGTTTTTCTCCTAAAAATATCTTCCCTGTTCCCTCCATACCTATTCCCTACTTTTACAAAAAGTCTATATCTTTTTCGGGTAGTAATGCATAGTAATGATCTAAGTGATTAAACTAGCATTATAGTGATCAACAAAATACCAAATTGCACCAATATGATTGTCGAGAGATTTTGAGAATGATCAAGTTTTACTTACTCAGCTGGAAACTCTTTGACGTCAAGTATGATTGAATCGTTCAATATAACTTGTATCACCAGTTTCTTGGCCAACCCCACGGTGACGCTTACTGGGTAATACTTGATTTACCGCCAACCTCCACAGTATTTTGGCGTGATCAACAGTGGAGGGAAGAAGGACTAATTGAGAAGATTAGGGATATCCTGTACGCTCAAATAGGTCAACAGGTAAAAAAAAGGCAAATGGACAACTTTAATGATCATTGATTCCCAAGCCGTGAAAAATACTTGTAATGACAGTTTAGAGTCCAAGGGGTGTTGTTTTGAATTAGCCACCAATGGAATTAAACGGCATCTAGCCGTCGATACTCTCGGTTTTCCTTCTTGCTCCGTCCTTACTCTGAGGTTTCCTCAGAGCGGGCGGTGCGCTTTTTTTGTCCATTGCACCAAAGCATCGGTCTGTGATCATGTCGGATTAATTGAGATGTTCTCAAATAATATCGACTACTTTAAATCCCAGCCAGTTAACATTCCGAAAATCACCATTCTACTGGATAATGGATATCATCCTCAAAAAATTATGGAGGAGTTGAAAAAAGTTGCTCCGGCAATTATGACGAAGATTCCCTTGAAACTGTAGCCTAAACCATCAAAAGCTCAAAAGAATCAACAAGGCAAAACAGGATTTGTACCCGTCACAGCTAGGTGGGTGATAGAAAGAACCAATTCCTGGATGGAAAGATGTAAAAGTTTAGTAAAAAATGTTGTTTGCGCAGCATTCGGCAGGAAAACAACTCTTGCTCATGGTGCCACCAAAATTAATGTTTGTTTTGTCAGGCTGATGTTGAAGAGATTAGTGGCGATCGCCTAATTTCTTCGAGAACCTAAATGGTTTCTATAAGGACTTTTTGGAAATATCATACCCTAATTTACCAACGCCAATATTTTTTACCATCAATGATGATATAACTCCTATCTTTCTCAATTTTGTACTTTGAGGTTATTTCGTCAATTTGTTGTTCGCTTTGAACTTCCGCCAAAGTTATCGTATTAAGAATCTCAGCCTTACTCAGGTAAAAGTTGAAATCTTGATTGTCGATTACCATATCCATAGCCCAAATTGTATCCCCATCAGGCTGCTGAACTTCCTGTAAAGCATCAAAGCCTATTTTTGAGAACTCCCGCATAAATTTGCCCAGGTGATAGTTTTGAATATTCAGGTTTTGTGTGGTTCCAGTTACTTTAACATCCACATCATCGGTAATTTTCTTACAGCACTTTTCATATGGGTGAACCACGTTAATTGTAAAATATAACTAAACACAAATATAGTTATCTAGAGCGATGTAGCTGTCGCACTTGCTCCGCCAACGCCAATCCTGAAAAATGGCCAGACCATATTCACGCTTATTTACGTCTTCGTGTGATTAGAGCCGATCAAAATCAAGAAGGTTCTCAACGTCAAATAGCGCAAAGATTTCAAGTTAGCTTGAGTTTTGTCCGTAATTTATGAAGGCATTATAGAACCACAGGAACTGTAAATCCAAAGCAACATGGAGGAGGACCAAAGATTAAAATTGATGGCAATTTTGATTCTTTAATGAGCGCAGCAAATCCAACAAAAACCGGATATTTTACTTTGTGAGTTATGGGAATATTTAGAAATTAGAACCGGAGTCAAAGTGAGTGTATCAACAATGTATCAAATTTTCAAAAAATTCAATATAAGTAGAAAAAAAAAGTCTTTATGCTTCAGAACAAGAGAGAGAAGATATTAAACAAAAACGCTATGAGTATGGAAAATGGCGCTGATTTAGTAGACATAAATAATTTGGTTTTTGTTGACGAATCAGGGGTTAATTTAGGGATGATATCATGTTCCCCTCCGGGGGAGCTACGAATTGCGGATAATCAGTTATAATAAACCTTCTGCCTTCTAACCTTGCTCTTTCCCTTCAGCATAGCTGCCCTCTGCCTTCTGCTTTTAGTCCACAGATATTATAAGTATTCAACCGAACATGATATGACTCGTCTTGATGGTCCAGCAAAAGTAGGAGAGAGAGTAGTTACCAATGCCCCTAGAAATCAAGGTAAGAATACAAGTGTTTTAGGAGCTTTAAGTCTAGATGGTCTAATTGCATCAATGACAGTAATTGGTAGTACAAATAGAAATGTATTTGAAACATATATAAAGCAGATTTTAGTACCTCAACTATGGCGCTTGGGCAATTGTACTGATGGATAATTTAAGTGTCCACAAAGGTTCTAGAATTCAAGAGTTAATTTCCGTATAGAGGAGCCAAGTTAATGTTCTTACCTGCATACTCACCAGATTTGTCACCCATTGAACTATGTTGGTCAAAATTTAAAGAGTTTCTCGGTTCTCGTCAAGCTCTTTCCTCAGGAACAATTAGATCGAGTTATCAGCGAAGCGTTGGCGGAGCAAGTGCGGCAGCTACATCGCTCAAATTACTGAAGATGATGCCATGGGGAATGTTTGAACATTGTGGTTTATTCATCTCAAAAGCGCTGTAATCAAATCCCCCAATTCCCCGGGTATATTGGCCACACTGGTATTGGGAAGCGGATCTGCCACAAGCACCTGCTGGGGTAACAGGTTCTCAGGAAGATGTTCTTGTTCAATATAATAAGCCCAACTCAGAGCAAACAACCCACCTAAAGAATGACCAAAGAGATAAGTATCCACCGGAACGTTAGCCAAATTAGCTTTTTGGTAGGCGGAGCTAACGCTTTTTAGTGCATTTTTCAGCCATTTCTCTTGGGAGTCAATCAAACATAAGCAGGCAGAGTAGCCCAAAATGCACCTTCCACAGTCAAGCGCGTATCTGGAAGGAGGTCAATATCAGGAACGCGATACATTGATTGGGTCTGCAATCTGACAGACTGCATTCAGAGCTGAAGCAACTGCACCCTCTTGCCAACCCGTTAGGTGAGAAAGCTAGTCCCCAACAATATAAAAATTTTGGTCGCCCTTAACCAGAGTGTTAAAGTGAATTTCTCTATTCTCAACTGTATTTCATTGTGCCCATCCACCTTTTTGGTGAGGTATATTTTGCCAGGCAATAGCCAGACCATGCTTCAACCCATCAGCAAACTCATCACCTCCCAGGTTTCTCGCTCCCTGACGAGCAAGTTCTCCAAGTTGCCCCAGTCTTTGGCAACAGCACTAAAATTGTAAGCTCCAGTAAGCACGCCTAACTCTGCGTGCTATTCCTCGGAAGGATACCAGACAGGCTTTGACATCCTCCCGACGCTGACCTGACGGTACAGCGCGGGATTCCCATCTAATAAAACAGACTGTCTTGATAGAGTGCGATCGCTGCCCTATCTTTAGCTGTGCCTTTTTCCAATAGGGTTCTAGGGCGTTGGTGATTTTGGCTATGACTGCGCATTAATGCCAATCACCTAACTATTAACTGAAAAGCATTTTCTATTTGGCCAAATTTAGGTTTCATAGCTTGGTTCATCAACGCCGGTTCTAGAATAATTATTGGAGATATCTAGCGGGTATGAGTGAGAGATTAATTCTCTCAAACCAAGCTCAGGATGCCGGCGAAGAGTAACCTTTGCATCTCTATACCCAACGTTTATCGCCGACCAATTCTCACAACGTCGCCATCAAAGGTTGGTACAGACAAGACAAAGGGATCTGTAGGAAAAGTCAATGCCTGTTCTTCAAGAATACCAATGGCAATTTCCTCGCCCATGCGAACGCTATCGTAATAGTCGGTGAAGTAGTGAACTCCTGCCATGTTTCGACCAATGGAAATATTGGCTGCTAGTTTATTCAGTTCACCTTCAAGAGTGAGAGCCTCAGAAATATTATTAATCGTTCTTTCTTTCAAGGCAGTCCGATTGCAACCATTAACTCGGAAAGCAACCAACTTATCGCCTTCCTCCATACGTTTGAACCTATATTCCTTACTACTATCCTTTACAAGCACTGTACTGGTGTCAAAAAATGCCTTGAGAATGGTTACACAAGCACCAGCAACGGTAGCGTGTCCTGCACCATAAGCAGGGTGCATGGGAGATCCTTCAGGAAATGCCATTGGTAGCAGATAACTACCTTCAGCTATTGCGGAAATATTTCCGAGAGTACTTGTGTTCAAACCGCAAGTTCCATTGCCTTCCAACTTATCTATGAACCCCTGAACGTTTTTTTTCAAGGCTTCTGGGAGCAAATCTCTATCTATGCTATTGCCAGAACGCAACAGCTCAATTCGTGCTGCTAGAGCCTCTGGTCGCAAGCGAATATGATTGTTAAACTTCTGGAAACGAACAGCCTTAAGTGCTCGTGTTGCCACCTCAGTCACCAAGGTCAAAATGTGGGGACCACCATAAAGAGCAAAACCATTAGCGTGACGGCGAGTTTTTGGATCTTGTGCTGCTACACCACCTCCAGAGAGATGATCGAAACTAGGATTGAAAGGAGTTCCCATTCCCAACAGAATCAGACAAGCATTGAGATAAGCTTCATAAAGAGCATCGTAGTGGACATAGGTTGCCAGATCACGAGGTGTATAAATAAAGCGACGTCCAGTATCATAGCTTTCTCGTTCCTGTCTAATACCCCGCTGAACTTCAACATACTTTGTCAAATCGGTCATATAGTTTGTTCCTGGCGTGGCTATGGGAACTTGTTGGTTGATTTCCAGAACACCATAGGCGATTTTTCCCTTAGTGACACCATTATCTCCGTTGACGCCTTTGTTACCAATCAGCAAAAATTGAGACAGGTAAGGTCCCACCTCTACCCCCGGAGAAGACCCACGAAATACTGTATTTTTGTCGAGACAGTTATTTCCATTGACTTTTCGAGGTCGTCCATTTTGGTCTTTGATGTAATCAAGGCAATTGAGGCGAGCAATTGATTTGTTGACCTTTTCATTGGTTGCATTGCACTCAAAATCATTAAGAGGACAATCGCGAAGAATGGCCAGTTCATATACCTCAGCCATCTCAAAAATCAGTTCCGGGTTCGTGTTACCAGTGGCATCTAACAATGGTGGTGCGGGAGGCATGGTGACTGCTTGAGCATCAGGTCCTTCTAAATCATGCACAACCCCTGCAGTTGGGGCTTCCCACTGTCTAAAACCATCAAGGAAATTCGGATTTTCCTCTTCTACAATGTTGCCATTAACAACCTTATATTTTGCACCATGACGAACTCTATCAGTAAAAGGATCGATGAAGCCATCATCGATCGCTCGGCGAAATTCTACAAAGTCTCTTGGATCTTGTAGCAATCCTGTGTTGGGGTTATGGATTAAACCTTTGGTAAAGGACATGAAATACCGATCGCCTGCGTAGCGCTCTTCGTCCCCATTAGCTTGATGGGTTGGATGTTGGCGGCTTCTTGCTAATTCAGCGGCCTCAATGCGAACGGAATAAGATTTTTGACGACGCTCGTTCATAAAATTCTCCTATTTTTGATTAATTTTAGGATTGTGTGCAAAACTGGGACGAGACTTGATAAGTTATCATCATAATTAAGTGGTATACTCGTCTATTATGTAGACGATGGAAAGCAAAATTTATGACTTTTTTGAGTTAGATACCCTTAATTTCTAGCTTGATCGAGTAAGGTAGTGATCGCTCCTCGTCTTACAATGGATGACTATTGCAATGCACCTGCACCTATTATATTTTACTCGATATAATTTTTTGGTACTTCTTTACAAAAAGAAACAAAAATTGCCCAACTTCTTACTTCTATTAAGTCGGCGTTGGCGGAGCAAGTGCGGCAGCTATATCGCTCCCCCACTAACCTTAGTTTTAAACATAAAGTAGGGATATTGCATACAACGTCCCTACTCTGAATGTCTGATTAATTTATGAATTGCATATCTATGATGCAATTGAGAAGTAAATAAATTATTTATGTTGGCTGCTCAAGAACTTTAAAATATTCTAGTTCAAACCCTTAAGTCGGCGTTGGCGGAGCAAGTGCGGCAGCTATATCGCTCTCCCACTAACCTTAGTATTAAACATAAAGTAGGGATATTACATACAACGTCCCTACTCTGAATGTCTTCTTAATTTATCAGGACTTACGCAAAGACACTATATATAATAGCGCATGGTAAATAGAGCGATTGCTGACGCCAAGCTCCGCTAACGCTGAAAAAAAATCAAGCGCGATCGCGTCAAGACAATTTCCATAGTTAAAACAAAGGTAAAAAACCTCTATCAAATCAAAATAGCCCTGAATTTTATTGTAGGCTTATTCAGCTCTTGGAGCAGGTAATCTGAGAGTAATTAATGTTTGACTTGAGCAATAGTTTTTCCTATTTTCACTGCTAATCTTTTGACAAAATTCCAGACTAACATTCCACAAGCAATATGATTTATTTGAATTTTTCTCAGACGACATTCACAGGTATTGGCTCCTGTGAATTGCTTAATTCCTCTCTGACATTCCTCAATTTTTCATCTCATTTTAACTTCAAATTAGACATCATCTTTACTGCATTTGCTGAGGTCATTAGTAGCAATATATTCTGTTGGTGTTGGTAGAAGCATTTACCCAGAATCCCTTGACTTTTTTACCCCTTTGAAACCCTTTCTTTTTAATGATTTTACCTGATTTTTTTCTGATTCATTCCAGTTTAATTCAGCAAGATTTTTCGATTTTCATACACCACCTGTGTCATCTACGTGCGCGATTTATTTTTAAGTGCCAATAATAATTTTTTCCTAAGTTATCTATCAATGCCATTCATCTTTGTCTTCCATACCAACTCTCCATTAATACAGTTTTCAATGGTTATTTCTTCTTATTTATCACATTAAATATCATTTTTTCAACATGATATATTTGAGTTTTGCTGTCATTATCTGGATCATAAATACGATCATCTATTATCCAAAATTATTCAGTTTGGGGGTGAAAATAGATATAGCAATGTGCCCTGGCATATTTACAAATTACAGGAGGTGTCCAATAGCTAAAAGTTTTATCTTATCAGCTTTTTATTCCCCCTTCCGGAGCTGTTGCCTATTGCCTGTTGCCTGCGCACAGCGCTATACAATTAACTCTCTCCCGCTCCTGTTGTGATGGGGTGATGAGAAGATGAGGTGATTTGGCGATCTAACTCCTAACAGATATCGTATTATTATTTTTTTATTATTTTCTTTGTGGGTTTAATACCCCACCGTCAACGGGGGTGTTCAAAATTACTTGGGGTGAGAATCCCCATGTAATTTTCCTCCTGTCTCCTGTCTCCTGTCTCCTGTCTCCTTCTTCAATATATTTTTTTATTATTTCCCTTATGGGTTTAATACCCCACCGTCTACACGGTGCTCAAAATTGTTTGGGGGAGCGTAGACGCGGAGCGGCCCTTCGTTGACTATCCCCATGCAATTTTCCCTCCTGACTCCTGACTCCTGACTCCTGACTCCTTCTTCAATATTTAGACTTGTACTTTCCAACTCCGAAGCTCGAAAATAGTCACTCAACTTCTGTTTAAGCTGTTTGCGCGCCAAAGATATCCGCTTGCAGACATTATCATACAGCGCTTTTCATATTGATGAACCACATCGTCACAATCAGGCACCCAGTAAGGAGGTTCCATGAAACGTCCCTACTGTGCTCTACCGAAATGAAAACGCCTGTAATGTTTGTTGGAAGTAGTCTCGGTACAACTGATGACTGATAACTGCTTTATTTCCATCTAACTTCACTAACCCCATACTGTTTAACTTGTAAGCATAGATAGGTTCTAGTAATATAGGTTCAGTGGTATGTATCGCTGTACTCAAAGCGATCGCTAATTCCGGCTCATCTTGCAATTTTGCTTGATGACGCTGCAAGTGACTCGAATAAATTCCCGTCGATGTAGGAGCCGTTTTTAATAGCTCCGTGAGTGTTACATCTCCCTGACTAAGATGATAAATAGCAAGATGTACTAAAGCAGGATGTCCTCCTGTCATAGCCATCAAAAGATTTGCTTGCTCTCCATCTGTCCAATTAAGTCTGTAACATTTAGCTAATTTTACCACTTCTTTCAAGGAAAAATTGTGTAGCTGGATTGGCAACCCTACATTGAAAGGTGACTGTTTCAGGTTTAGAGGCACATAAATTTCAGTTGAGTGAACTACTACTAAACGCAATTTCTGCCACAGGGGGAGTCTTTTGGCATCCTCATACCACGAACGTAACAAGGGAAAAAAGTCCTTTGCTATTTCCAGATGCTCAAAAATCTGGTTCACTTCATCCAAAGCTAGAAGTATGGGCGAATCAATTGAATCTAGTAAATAGTCCTGGAAGTAGAGAGAGCAGCTAATTTTACACCCAATGTCTTCATCCCAATAATCATCTAACCTTGATTCTATGTTTAGTTGGCGACTGATATTAACACAAAACCAGCGTAAAAACCTATTAATATTACTAAAAATATCTTGGTCTACCTGTTGTAAGTCCAAGTTAACAACGTGATAATCTAAAAAATGTTTTGCATAGTCCATAACACGCAGCAGCAGGGAGGTTTTGCCCATTTCTTGTGGCGCTTTTATCCTTACCAAAGCCCCCGGATTCTCAATTTATGCATATACTTGCTTCTCAATATCAGATCGTTGTATATAAAATGGGGAATCTAGAGATATGCCTCCACTAGGAAATCTTGGTGACATCACTTGCCTAATATTAGTAGACAGTGTTGTAGCATTTTGGTTGGCAATGGTTTTTTTTGATGTTGCTTTTGAGGTAAAATATGTTTCAAGCTTTGCCCGACAATTTTTTTTGGTTACCTTCTGGCCTACAACATCAGAAATTCGTCTCAATAGCTGAGGAGCTATAACATTGCTCAGATAACCTGGACTATAACCAGCCTCTTGAGCTACTAGATTATAGGTTTTATAATTCCAGATGCCTTGGATAATTATCCTTTCTATATTATTTAGAGGAGGATAATCAATTTCGAGTAGCTTGCGGTTTATAGCTTTGAGAACAAAATTTAAGTTGATAGGGTATGAATTTTCCTCTTTCTCCATATATTAGCTATTATTAAGTATAAATATAAATAGTATTTTATGCAATCATATCCTTTTTTTTTTGGCAATAGAAAATAAATCATACCAATTTTATCAAATATTGCTACATTTATGGAAGAGTGGTGCGACCCCGCGTCGGCATCTGTAGAGGTATAGCGCTACGGGCAAGTTAGAAGTTATATCATGTCCGGATAAAAGCGTGATCAAAAAAAAATTCTCCTTCTCATCCTCTTCAGTCTGCAACTTAATCTTCTCCACAGGCTTAAATTCGCTTGAAACTCAAGCTACTGATACGGCTTTGTTGCATCGTGGTTATAACTAAATCTCAAACCGCTTCTGTTTCTCAGGAAGTTTTGAGCGTCTTCATAAAGACATCAGAAGTCTGATTTGAAGAGGTTGATGCTCCCACAGATGCAGAAGTTCGCATTGGTTTCCAACAAGGTGATGGGTCTTGGTCTTATCTGGGAACTGATGTGCTGAATATTCCTTTATATCATGTCCGGATAATTAGTTATAAAAAAACTTTCTCCTTCAACTCCAGTTGTTCTTCTTTCTTCCCTCTTTCCTCCTGACTCCTGACTCCTGACTCCTGACTCCTGAGGACTCCCTAGTTATTTATTTATCACTGTTTAACCGGACATGATATTAAACCAAAGAACTATGAATTTTGGTTGGCCTTTAGCTAATGATGGCTATGGTAAGGAAACTGCACTTCACGAAGTGGGACATACACTAGCATTACCACACGAGCATCAAAATCCTAAAGCAGGTATTCAGTGGAATGAAGATGCAGTCAGAGCTTCTTTAAGTGGACTTCCGAACAATTGGTCGTTAGAAACGATAGAATATAATATTTTGCGTAAAGTAGCAACAAATGAAGTTGCAGGGTCTGACTGGAACCCAAACTCAATTATGCACTATCAGTTTCAAGCAGAACTGATCAATAGTCCTGCTCCCTATAATCAGCAAGGAATTTTTCCAGAACCTGGTTTGTCACAAAAGGATAAGGATTGGATGCAAAAGTTTTATCCTGTGCTGGAATCAAACGATTACATTGAGCTTAAACCTTTTATTTCAGTGCCATTGGTTTTATCCCCTGGAGAACAGGTTAATTTTATTGTGAAGCCAAAAAATTCGCGAGATTACAAGTTTCAAACTTTTGGTGAAGCAGACACTGTAATGGTTTTGTTTGAGGAAGAGAATGGCGACCCAAGGTATTTGAATGGAGATGATGATAGTGGTACTGAATATAATGCTTTCATTACTCACAAATTGTTGAGAGGTCGTACTTATATTCTCAGAGTTCGTTTGTATTTTCCTGGTTTAAGTGGTGAAACTGCTGTAATGATGTGGTAGAAATGAAATAGTGTAGTATTGCGCGATCAATTTAACTTCTGTAGTAACTTAAGTTAGTTAGAAGCGATGGATCTACTTGAGTCAAAAAACTCTCATCAAAATAATGGCGATCGCTTCAGATCAAATCCGGTAGGATTGGTGTCATTAGACTCATAGTGTGGGAACCCACCCCTAATATCAAATTAATAAATATTTGCTACAAATAGCTAGGATATTTCGTAAGGAGTCAACCCACCCGCGCTCCCCTCCCAGGAGGGTAACTCAGGAGGACTGAGTCACACGGGAATAGCTTCAATACCATTTTTCAGGTCGCAAATCATTCTTTTGTCTTGGTGCGCTACCAGGTGCGACTAGCGTCGTCGCGGGGTCGCACCGCTCTCTTGGTCGATGGTCGGTCAGCTCCGAGACCCGAAGAGTGCAGACCCGCTCCGAAGTACGCCATCCCACCCTACGGGAAGCTCCGAAGATCGACCACTTTGTCAAAGGACATATCCTGCATTTGTCTTTTTATTCCTGTTACTATTCGAACACATTCTTTTTTCACCCTTGGTATAACCCCTCCCAGGAGGGGAAGATGGGGAGATGGGGAGATCAAGAAAGATTTGGCAATGGCGCTGTAATGGAACATTTTTTTAGACCGAAACTGAGGGGATTTGATATCACTCCAGATTTTGTTAAGATAGAAAAGAAAAATGATATTCTGCTAATAGATATCTCCGAAAAAGAATGTAGGGACATTCCATGTAACGCCCCGACAAGGATTTCAGAAAAGGTTGATGTAATTTATGGAGATTTCTAATGATTTGATAGTTAATTACAGTATTAATAAGCTATCAGCTTTCAGCCTTGAGTATCAATCCTATAACTTAAGTTTACTGGTTTAAAGATGACTACTGAAAATTATTTAAAAGGAGTAAAATATGGGTTTAATTAGTGGTCTACTCGGAAATGCTGCCGAAGTTAATATTGATTCCAAAAAACTAGATAAGTTATTCAACGATATTTTAGTAGATGGAGAACAAATTGAAAAAGCTTACCAAATTATTCGCGATATGTTTGTGTTTACTAATAAGCGTTTAATTTTGGTAGATAAACAAGGAGTAACAGGACATAAAATTGAGTTTCTTTCTATTCCCTATTCAAAAATTACCAAGTTTTCTAAAGAAAGTGCAGGACATTTTGACTTAGATGCAGAGTTAAAGATTTGGGTAGGTAGTGAATCAGAACCAATTAGTCATGAATTTAATCGTTCCGTGAATATTAACGAAGTCTATTCTGTATTAAGTAAGTATGTTTTGAAGTAAATTCTTGAAGAAGGTGGTAGGTTTTTAGTTCAATTTTATAGCAGAAGGAAGAAGTAAGAAGGAAGAAGGCGTTTAGTGATCTAGGACAAAGGGTTGATTATTAATATTCTGTTGTTTTAGATATTCTATAGCAATCCTATTTTATTCGTGTCAAAAATCTTACTGCTTTTTAGGGAACACTTAACTGGGGACAGGGAACAGGTAAGAGTTTCAGTTTTTTTATTTACTTTTTGATTTGTCACGACCTATTTAGGATTGCTATATAATACCAATTTCATAAAATATTGCTACAGTCTCGACTTGAATACTTATACTTTGGTGGAAGGAAAGCAGAGGGCAGTTATGCTACTATGCTAAAGGATTTCTTTCAATTGAAACTTAATTCTATACACGCTCCGATGCTACCGGACATGATATCAAGAGCACTAATGGCAGTTACTATATTGGATATTCAAGCTCAATCAATTGTGGAAACCTCTCGTGATGGTAGAGTTTTCAAGCCAATTTAGGAGAATGGTGCTGGGAAAAATCGCCTTCTTACACCGCTCCACCCACTATCTTTGAAACATAGTGAAGATAATTAGTTTAGACAAGAGTCGCTCCACTTATGAACTACTCTTTTTTTCATACTATTTATCAAAAGTCACCATCAAAATAACAAAAGTTATTCAATACTTATACCATTTCAACAATTGCTATAAAAACTTTTATTGCTAAACTTTGAAGAAGATTATAACTATCAAAAAATATGAATAACGGTCCTGACCCTAACCTTAAATATCCAATACCTAATCAAACTCGATTAGTCTATTTAAAGAACATTATTAAAAATCCCAACATCATTGTCGGAGACTATACTTACTACGACGATTTTGAGAATCCAGAGAATTTTGAGCGTAATGTTCTCTATAATTTTGATTTTATTGAAGATCAATTAATTATTGGTAAATTCTGCTCTATTGCCTCTGATGTAAAGTTTATTATGAATGGAGGAAATCATCGTACTGACTGGTTGACAAATTATCCTTTTCCTGTGTTTGGAGAAGGTTGGGAAAAAGCAATGCCGGACTCGTGGCCAGACAAAGGAAATACTGTTATTAGTAACGATGTTTGGATTGGTTATGGAGCGATAATTATGCCTGGTATTCAAGTAGGAGATGGGGCAATTATAGCGACAAATTCTGTGGTGACAAAGAATGTTGAACCATACAGTATTGTTGGTGGAAATCCTGCTAAAGAAATTCGTAAAAGATTTGAGGAAGCTATTATTAAAGAATTGCTAGAGATTAAATGGTGGGATTGGGAAATTGAGAAAATTACTCGTAATTTACAGGCGATTTGTGGATCGGATATTAATGAATTGCGTGAGACTGTTTGAGTTTTATTTTGTAGCTATTTAAAAAGCCAAATATGTGAATAACTAAAAATTTTGGCGTTGGTAAAGCGCGTGTATAATATTAATCTTAATTACTTAGGAGTCAAGAGTCAGGAGAGAATAAAGAAGAAGAAAAAGGATTAGAAGGAGTAGAAAGAGAAAGTTTTTTGGTGGCGTAAAGGGAACGGAATTCTATAAAGCTCTTATCCGGACATGATATCATACCTCAAATTACCAACGCCAAAATTTTATATGATCAGCTTTTTATCCTCAGCGTAATATTTTATAGGTACTAGCGATCGCTTTTACTTATATTTATACTTTTATTAGTAGCGATCGCTCATAAAATTGATTGTCACTATGCTCCGAAAGTGCTAAGTCATATCAAATCCGCTAGGACTCGGTCTAAAAAAATGTTCCATCACAGCGCCATTGCCAAATCTTTCTTGATCTCCCCATCTCCCCATCTTCCCCTCCTGGGAGGGGTTATACCAAGGGTGAAAAAAGAATGTGTTCGAATAGTAACAGGAATAAAAAGACAAATGCAGGATATGTCCTTTGACAAAGTGGTCGATCTTCGGAGCTTCCCGTAGGGTGGGATGGCGTACTTCGGAGCGGGTCTGCACTCTTCGGGTCTCGGAGCTGACCGACCATCGACCAAGAGAGCGGTGCGACCCCGCGACGACGCTAGTCGCACCTGGTAGCGCACCAAGACAAAAGAATGATTTGCGACCTGAAAAATGGTATTGAAGCTATTCCCATGTGACTCAGTCCTCCTGAGTTACCCTCCTGGGAGGGGCGGGGGTTGGTTGGGCACGCGGGTGGGTTGACTCCTCAGAAATATCCTAGCTATTTGTAGCAAATATTTATTATAGCGGTTTTCACAAAGGTAGACTACAAACAAAATATAAGTATGTTTAAAGTTTAATAATTACAGACCTAATAGCTGTATTCTATGTTAATGAAAACCGCTATAATTTGGTATTAGGGGTGGGTTCCCACACTATGAATCTAATTACAACAATGCTACCGGATTTGATATCATAGGTGGTATATGAAAAAAAGTTTACCTAATACCTAAAGACCTCAGCAATTGGATTTAAAACTCTACTTTGTTCAGGGGATCTAAAATCTTCTTTAATCAAGCTAGACTTCAAAAGTTCCGATCGCTTCTATGGCTATTTTTAATAACGAGTGATGTGAGTATCTTTTTAAAAGAATTAATAATGCTTCATCCAACTTAGCTTCCAAATCTTGATTTTGAATATCCACAATTATTTGATAGAGAAGTTCAAAAGTAATACGTTCATCTTTGATCAAAACAATATATTCGCCATTATCTGTATTTTTAAATTTATCTAATTCTGCGATACTTTTTTCACCACTAACTTGATACCCTCTAGCATCTCGATATAGATAAAACTTGAGGTGAGAATTTTTGGCTACTAATTCATTCCAGTTAGTCATCCGAGAAAAAAAGGCGTTACCTCCATCATATAAAAAACCTATAGCATAACCTTGAGTTTCTGTTTGAATAACCAGGTGGTCTGGAATTTTTTTAGGTCTATCAAAGGTCAGAAAATCTAACTTGAGAGATGGTTGAATTATTTTCAACGATTCAAAAATTTTCTCCAATTTTCCCCGGTCATCACTACTTGTAATAACTTGAGACTCACTATATTCTTCTTCTATTTGCTGATATTTTTGATTCAGGTAATCTCCGATAATTTTATTTGTATCAGTTTGAGTCTCCTGATGAATATATGTTTCACTATTTTGCTCAATTTTTGTTTCTAGATTCGATTCAATATTCAGTTTTTCAGCTATCTTCAGAACAACTTCTTTAATTTGTTTAATATCTGAGACCAAATTTTGTAAATTGGAATTATTCTGTAGTGCTATTTGACTATTTGTCTCAACTTTCAGATAATCGGGCAGGGGAATATTATGAATTTTATAATTATAGAAATCTGCAGCAGAATTAATAATTGAGCGTATAGAATTTTTACTTAATATCTTCTGAATTTCGTGTGGCGTGAAAAGTTGTTCAATCGTCATATTAATAGACTTAGATTTTTCATTAAGAATTGTTATTAGCTGTTCTTCAGATGGCTTATTTAAGAATACTTGACACTGAGAAATTCTATCGACAATAGAATCATCAAATTCTTGTTTAAACTGCTCCCATCGGTCTGGGAATAAATTTAGGATAATCAAGCTATTAGGAATATGAGTAAAAATTTCTTTAATTGCTTCTCCAAAACTGTGCAAAAGATTCTGATTATATTCCCTACCTAAACCTTCTAACTGGTCAAAGACAATAATTAAAGGTTCGTCTAAAAGTGATAAATAACCTAATACTTTTAACGCTTCTAAAGATACTTCTTCTCGATTGATGCTTTTATTCCAAGATGCTATTTTAACTTTATCTAATAATTTTTGAGGTACATCATTCATTGCCAACCATTCTCGAATTATGCGACGATAATCTATAGCTCTATATCCACAAAACTTGATAATTCCTTTGAATATTTCTGGTGCATATCCTGCCGTTGAATAATTTGTACTCCACCACATATAAGACCGATTTTCTATATGTTCCCAAAACTCTCGTTTAGCTTGAGTATCTGATGATAAAAAAGAGAGTAATTCCAGATTTCCATTTTTGACTAATTCTATAATTGTCTGGTCTTTTTTACTTTCTTTTTTTGGGTACAAATCTGGATTTTCTATAATAATTTCTTGAAAAATTTTGGCACAACTATTAGCAATCAAATATTCTAGTTGAGTATAGTTAATTTTTGGTATACATCTAATGAGCGATTCAAGTATACGACTATAAATATGATAAATAATAGCATCAGGATTATTCGGTTGACGGATAAATAAGAGTCGATTAGTTTTTAATCTGCTATTTGCCAGTCGCATCATCAGGTGAGTTTTGCCAAACCCTGGTTCCCCTACAACAACAACCCCTTTGCTTTGATGATTAATATCTTGTTTAATATCTTTGAGAGTAGATTGTATTCTGTGAAATTCTTTACTAAAAACATTATCCGCATCGCTATGTGTCTGAAAAGGATGATCGACTCGACTACTTCCAAATGGATTTTTTCTTTTTTGTAGTTGGACTTGAAGATGTAAATCGATCATAGGTACTTATAAGCAAAGTTTTAATAATATAGATTACTATACCTTATAATATTGATACCTAAAAGAAATTTTTTGGGCTAAACATAATGCGTCAGTTCTGATAATTTGACAATCAAAGAATGAATTAAGAACGGAAAATTTTGAGTTGCCTGAATTTTAGGCGTTGCTGAATTAGGGGATGAAATTTTTGGCAGAAGGTAAATCCCATTTTTTGTTTTTTATCAAAATAATTGGGTCCCATAACCCCGCCTTTTAAGGGGAAATATTTTTGTTTTTGCAGCGAAGCTCAAATCCTACTTCCCCTCCTGGGAGGGGGAGGGGCGAGGGGTGGGTTAACTTCTGACTTCTGTACGGGGGAATGGCTATTCGCCCCTACTGACTTCTGACTTCGTTAAACTTCCTGTGTTTGAGAGCCTAAAATTCATCCCGCACTCTATGCAACGCCATATATTTACTCATGTAGAAGCGATGTAGCTACCGCAGTTGCTCCGAATGGCGCTATATTCACAACCAAATTAAATCATCATCCTGTGAAGCTCCAAAAAACGGCAAGGTATTTCCCCCTTGCATCCCCAAAAAAATCGTGATAGTATTTTATTATTGGGGTTTACTCGCCCATACACATGACTTTTTATTCAACCCAAAAACAGCATTTCGTCACTGAATACATATAGAAGGGATACTCACACCATCAAAGCACTAGAAAAGTTATCATCCTGTGCAGCACTCCAAAAAGAAGTAGTGACACCGAAAAATTTTCACCTCATCAACACATCCATATATTTACTCATGTAGAAGCGATGTAGCTACCGCTAGGCTCCGCCAACGCTATATTAACTTTTCAATCCAATTATCATCCTGTGAAGCTCCAAAAAAAACGACAAGGTATTTCCCCTTGCATCCCCAAAAAAATCGTGGTAGTATTTTATTATTGGGTTTCACTTGCCCCTAAGCATGACTTTTTATTCAACCCAAGAACAGTATTTCGCCACAGAATACATATAGAACCCTCGATCATATTTTTGTCGGCGATTCAGTTTTTTTGCCAGGAGTCAGGAGTCAGGAGTCAGGAGGTAGAGGGAAGGTATAAGGGAAAAAGGTTGAAAAATACTTCCCATCTCCCCATCTCTTTTCCAGAAATTATAGCAATGAGCGCTGGTATATTTACAAATTGCAGGAGAGGCCAAATAGCTAAAAGTCTTATATTATCAGCAATTTATTCCCCCAGATGAGCTGTTACCTGTTGCCTGTTGCCTGCGCACAGCGCTATATCAATTGTTCCTCCCTACTCCCTAATGACTACTCCCTACTCCCTCTTCTAATAAGGACTAGAATCAAGTTCTCCATTCTCGACACTAACTTGATAATCAGCAGTTGATGGCCTATGATTCAAATCAAAAGTGTCACCATTTCCTTTCTTCCAGATTTTGAACCCACTAAAAGTTAATGGAATTTGAGGGTTAAATTTCTCTGGTAAATGGTCTCCCAAGACAAAATAAACAAACCCATTTCCAACTACTTTAGCTAAACCACTTTTATCCACAATTAACGAAGTATCTTCATCAATACCAATACCCAGAGCAGTATCAGATATTCCATCTCTGAGCAAACGAGCAACAAATGTCATTAACCGACCCATGCGATCGCGCTCATAGAAGTGAGTATCAATAACAGTTCCCTGAAATTTTTGTCTGTAAAACAAACCTTCGTCAAGAGAAATATCTTCATAAGGGTCATTTAGTGCAGTTTTACTGGTGACTGTCTCAGAACAAGCATTAAAAACAAAATTACTTTGAATCATTGCACCAGCACTGGTTCCGCCAACTGCCCCACCTTTTGCAATAACAGAATTAACAGCTTTATCAACTTCCGTATTTCGATAATTCCGTAGGTATTGACACTGGTCGCCACCTGCAAAAAAAATTACTTCGGCATTCTCAATTGCGTCTACTATATTATGTTTTTGAGCATCTCTTCGATCAGAAATTATCAGAGTTTCCACTGAGTCTACCCCATCCATAGCTAGAATTGGTCGATTATAGGCATCGCTACCTGAGTCACGAATGACAATCACATCTACTTTCTCGCGACAAGAATTGCATCCTCGGACTTGATTAATCATCCACTGAATTGCAGAGTCTATATCAAGGCCACCACCACCAAAGTTATAAACTGGGCCACTGTACATTAAACTTAGATTAATAGAATTTTCTAAATAACTGTCGCTTTTTGCTTGGGTAGGAAAAATCAATGCAATGGTAATTATTAAGCAGAACATTACTATGACTTTGAGTAATTTTCTGGATAGGGAAGTTAGCAACAAAAACAAATAAGATAAAGAAATAAACTTCATAGATTTAGATAATTGTCTGACATAGTATTGTATAGCAATGCAAGCATTCAGCATTCAGCATTCAGCATTCAGCTGAATAGTTACAATAATTTTTTTTACTGAAAGATAACCTAAAATTAACCTACAAGCTCTAATATATATTAGTTTTGTTAATAATTTATAATATAAATGTCTAAATACAGCGCTATAGAAGTTAAGAATCTTGATAAAAAATTTAAAGGAAAACCTGCTTTGCAGCAAGTTAATATCTGTGTTGAAGCAGGAGAAATGGTAGGTTTAGTTGGTGCTTCTGGTTCGGGAAAATCTACTTTACTACGACTGATAAATGGTTTAGAGCATGGAGATCAAGGTACCATTTACATATTTGGTACAGCTTTACAAACAGATGGCATTTTTCACTCACATATTAGAAAATTACGTTGCCAAATAGGTTGTATTTTTCAGCAATTTAATTTGGTCAAGCGACTAACAGTAATAGACAACGTTTTAGTGGGAAACTTGGGGCAAATGTCTCTTGTAAATTCGGCACTACGTCTATTTACAAAAGAGCAAAAAATACAGGCACTTGCTGCATTGGAAAGAGTAGGAATTTTAGAACAAGCTTATAAAAAAGCTGCCCAACTTTCTGGAGGACAACAACAACGGGTAGCGATCGCTCGTTGTTTAGTACAGGGAGCTAAAATTATTCTAGCAGATGAACCCATAGCTTCTCTAGACCCGGAGTCTGCTCGGAAGATAATGGAATTATTATGCAAACTCAACCGAGAAAATAATATTACTATTGTTACTTCTCTACATCAAGTTCAAATGGTACGTCGGTATTTTGAACGTACTATTGCTCTGAGAGATGGAGAAGTTGTATTTGACGATCCAACAGTTAATCTGAGCGATCGTAAACTAGACGAACTTTATGGTGCAGCGGCAGAAGAATTAATATTGAAAGGTCATGGAGAATTAGTATAGTTAATTTATCAAATATTCAAGGGTGTGAAAATAAGTCAAAAGTAAGAATTAAGAATTAAGAAGTTAAAAGCCATGTGAAGTCAAAAGCAAGAATTAAGAATAAAGAATTAAGAATAAAGAATTAAGAAGTTAAAAGGGAGAAAGTTTTTGATCGCTAATTATCTGAACATGGTATTAAACCCAAAAGAAACAAAATTAGAACTTAATTTTCTGTGTAGAAAGATATATAGCAATCCTAAATGAGTTGTGACAAATCAAAAAGTAGATAAAAAAACTGAAACTCCTACCTGTTCCCTGTTCCCTGTTCCCTGTTCCCTAAAAGCGGTAAGATTGTTATACACAAATAAAATAGGATTGCTATAAATAAAAATGAACAAAATAACTAATAATTTTAACCGTATTGATAAAACTATTATAGCTACTCCAGCAGTTATAGAAATGTTAGCCCAAGAAAAGAAACGAGTTACTAATACTCGCATAATGTTTGTATTGGGTGCTGCGACTGTTCTAGTTTTTTCTGCTCTACAAAGTGAAATAAATTTTTTAACTTTATTCCAAAAAAGCGGTAATATGGTTGAGTATATTCAGTCATATTTTCCCCCTGATTTTTCCGATTGGAAAATTTATTTAGAAGACACAATAATTACTATTTCAATGGGTCTTTGGGGAACTATTTTAGCCGCGATTTTCGCCGTTCCATTTTCGATTTTGGCATCAGAAAATATGAGTCCAATTTGGATTGTACAGCCTATACGTCGAATTTTAGACGCCATGCGGGCAATTAATGAAGTGGTATTTGCTCTAATATTTGTAGTAGCTGTTGGTTTAGGTCCCTTTGCTGGTGTTTTAGCTTTATTTGTACATACAGCAGGTACTTTAGGAAAACTTTTTTCTGAAGCAGTGGAGTCTATTGAACCTGGTCCCGTTGAGGGTATTCGTGCTACGGGTGCTAGTAAAATTCAAGAGATTATCTTTGGAGTAATTCCTCAAGTAATGCCTTTATGGACTTCCTTCGTCTTGTATCGTTTTGAATCAAATGTTCGTTCTGCCTCCGTGTTAGGAATAGTAGGTGCAGGTGGTATAGGAGTTTCTCTTTATCAAAGTTTTGGTTCGTTTTTGTATCAAAAAGTTTGTGCAATTTTAATTATTTTAATCTTGGCAACTTCAATAATTGATTTATTATCAGCAAAATTAAGAAATTGGTTAGTGTAGATAACGAGGGAGGAGTCGGGCCGTAGGGGCGATTCGCGAATCGCCCCTACAGGATTTTGGTTATGACAATATGGTTCATCAATTGGAAAAGCGCTGTAATTTGTTGGGTTTCGGGTTCCTCAACCCAACCTACGACTAGCCTGTGTTTGCAATTTTCCTCTTAATCCGTATATCCGTGGCATAATCCGTGTGAGCAACCCAACCTACGACTAGCTTGTTTTATTTTGAACCGATACCTCCATGAATTGTGACTCCGCTGCTGCCAGAAAGATCGATATCTATTTTATCTCCCCTATCTATATCACGCCCAGCAGTATTAGTCTTAATATTAACATCGCGCCCCGCTTGAATTTTCGCTTGCGCTTCTTGTCTAACTTCTTCCCAACCCCCTTCCGGTAAACCTTTACCCCCACGCAATAACGCTACGGGAAAATCTTCTGTTTGGGAAAATAAGTTAATTAAAATATAATAGTGGCTTTGTTGCATGAAAGTGCTATAAGCATTATAAAACAAGGGTTAATCAAGAAAATCTATAAATGAGAAAGTGCTGCCCTGTAAGAGTTTCAGGATATTAGTGCAACAAAACCTATAACAGTCAAGAAAACTATAGAGCGATCGCGGTTTCTATTTATAGCTCGTCCCTTAAAAGTTAAAATTAATCAAACAGTTTCCGAACTTGAAAAGCATTTAGGTAAATCAATAACAGCTAGAGAACGAGAACGAATACAGATGATTTACTGGCTAAAAACCAGTCTAGTATCGACTCGCCCAGAACTGTCCAAGCTACTAGGTCGCCATGAATCAACTATTACACCTTGGATCACACTTGATCGGGGTTTGCACATTATGGAATGATTAGGCCAAAAATTAGTTTAGACTTTGAGTAAAAATCTCCAAAAAGAGGCAGTAGGCAGCTTTGCTGTAGGCAGTAGGGAACCCACCCCTCGCCCCTCCCAGGAGGGGGAGGGGAAATAATTGATAATTTATGTGTGAGAATTGATTTTATTTTGGATTTTTATCAGATGTCTATTTTAGCAATTGATTAATCCAAAATCCTGTTCATCAAAAATCTAAAATCATTTGTCACTGTGCAACGCCCTTGATCGAGTGGGAAAACTAGAAAAGCTGTTAGAAGTAAAAAATACACCATGGGAGCACCCACATTTAAGTTAAGATCCTAAGAGGTTGTTTGTAAAGAATTATGGGTAGTCCTGCATGGGTTTTGGTGAAGATATATATTTTTTAATTTCTCCCATACTCCCCATCCCCCCATCTCCCCATACTCCCCTCCTGGGAGGGGTTAGGGGTGGGTCCCCATCTCCCCACACTCTCTCTACCATTACTATGCACCACCACCGAATTATGAAGTGTTTTTACCCCTGGCAAATTGGGTATTTCAGCCTATAAATCTGGGATAAATAACCAAGTTGTTACAGTTTAAAGGTCAATCATTGTATATTAGACTTGTCGCTTTATAACTTAAAAATCCCCCAAAAACCTTGTTCTGTAAGGATTGTAGCTATTGGAGGGCAAAAATGCTGGGAATTATTGCTCTGTCTAGGTTAGAGTGATTTTTTCCCTTTATTTAGCGACAACTCTATTACAAAACTTTACAAACAGTCTCTAATATTTAAGTTAAGATGTTAATATTATACATATCAGGGTTAAAAACTAAAAAATTTATTCTATTCTTACAGTATTTGGGACTACTCATTAAAACTGTGAGTAAAAGTTAACCTCAAAACTACAAAAGATGTAGTTGGCAGAAAGCTTCTAGGCTATGAAAGTCACATTATGGTGCATGGCTGCTCATAAAGTCTAACGAGGTAAGTCAAAATGATTCGCGATCTGAGTCAAGTTTTGAGAAGGATTTTGGAAGATTCGAGACTATCGTCCAGGTTTCCAGAATTGGCGGAAGCCCAAATTTCCTTTGAGCGTCCATCAGAAACTTTTAGTCCTGGGCAAACCACTGTTAATTTATTTCTTTACGACATTCGGGAACACCTGGAACTGCGCAGTAATGAACCGACTATTGAGCGGCGCAATGGACAGGCAATTATTCATAATCCACCAAAGCGCATAGCCTGTTCTTATTTGGTTACAGCTTGGCCAGTTGGTGGGGAAGAATTACCCCTGCAAGAACACCGATTACTTAGCCAAGTACTGCAAGTATTCTCAGGCTATCCAACTATTCCAGAAATACCTTTTTTAGAAAGTACCCGACTGGCAGGGCAAGAACCACCCTTACCATTGGTAACAGCTCAAGTCGATGGAGTGCAAAGTGTGGCTGAACTTTGGACGGCGTTGGGTAATCAATTGCGTCCTTCAATTACAGTTACAGTAACCGTTTCTATGAAGGAACTGTTTGAACCCGAACCAACCCCCATTGTCATTACTCAAGATTTACAATTAGGTCAGAAACTTTCACCATCCTCAGAACAACTTGTGCCAGGCACCGAACAAAGATTTTTCCGCATTGGTGGAGAAGTTACGGATACCGAAAATCAACCTGTGGTAGGTGCAAAAGTTATTTTAGTTGAGCCTAATCTTACTGCAGCCACTGATGGAAATGGACAGTACAGCATAGGGGCAATTCCTGCTGGTGCTTATACCTTGAGGGTGCAGTTGGAAGATTTAGTACAGGAGGTTAATATTACTATTCCAATAGAAAACACAGAAAGTAATTACAACGTGGAGTTACCACAATAATTTTCTTAATCATCAAGGAGAAAATAATATGCCACAGTATCTTTCCCCCGGAGTCTATGTTGAAGAAGTTCCTCCCTCATCTCGACCTATTGCCGGAGTCGCTACCAGTATAGCTGGATTTATCGGGATTGTACCCCAAAGTATCCAACTTCCTGCCGAGCGTGTTGAAACTACTACAAATGGTACTACCACTGTCACCCTCAAAGTGGAAGAAAAGACTCTTCCCGATGCCGGAATAGCAAAGTTGGTGACTAATTGGAGTCAGTTTGTTAGCACATTTGCTGACTTAGCTGGGGATAAGACTCTTGACAATCTCACAGATGTAGAAGAATCTAGTTTTGATACTGCTTCACTTAATAGCTGGAGTCGTTTTGCCCAAGCAGTTTACGGTTTCTTCAATAATGGTGGAACTAGGTGCTATGTCATCCGTATTAATGGTAATACAGAGTTAGCTGCTGCCCTCAATACTTTTGCCGCCATTGACGAAATTACCATGGTGGCTATTCCTGGCATCATTAGCCAAGCAGAACAAGAAGCTGTCATAGGACACTGTGAAAACCTCAAAGACCGATTTGCTATTCTTGATGGCCAACAAAATCCTGACCCTATTGACCGAGACAGCATTAAAGGTAATACCAGAGATAGTAACTATGCTGCTCTTTACTTCCCCTGGATCAAGGTTTTTGACCCTGCCAAACAAATTTTAGATCCATCAAGTAATGGCAGTATAATTCTGCCTCCTAGTGGACACTTGGCTGGGGTTTACTCACGAGTAGATGGAGAAAGGGGTGTCTTTAAAGCACCAGCTAATGAAGTAATTCGAGGTGCTTTAGATTTAGAATACAACCTCACGAAAGCAGACCAAGACGGTTTAAATCCTCTGGGAATTAATATCATTCGCTCTTTTAAAGGCAATATCAAAGTCTGGGGAGCCCGCACCCTAGGAGGCGAAGACAACGGAGAAAATAAGTACATTAGCACCCGCCGCTATTTGAACTACTTACGGGAGTCTATTGATGAGGGAACCCAGTTTGCTGTCTTTGAACCCAATAATTTAGGACTATGGCAACGAATTAAACGAACAGTAGGGGACTTCCTATTAAATGAATGGCGCAGTGGAGCCTTGTTTGGAGAAACACCCGATAAAGCTTTCTTCGTTAAATGTGACGCAGAAACTAATCCCAAAGAAGTCAGGGAGTTAGGACAAGTAGTCACCCTGATTGGGGTAGCAATTGTCAAGCCAGCGGAATTTGTCATCTTCCGCATCCAGCAAACGGCTGGCGAGTAGTCATCTGTTGAACCAACTAAAAAGGAGATTTAGTCATGCCAAGAGTTGATCCGTATAAAAACTATCGTTTCCTAGTGGAGATTGATGGCATTGTTCAGGCAGGATTTTCTGAGTGTAGTGGTTTTGGTTCTGAGGTAGAAGTCGTTGAATATCGTGAAGGTGGAGACGACGCTACAGTGCGTAAGCTGCGAGGGAAAGCGAGTTACCCTGACATTTCCCTCAAATGGGGACTAACTGATTCCCGTGAACTCTATGATTGGCACTTAGCTGCAGTCAATGGACAAATTGAACGTAAAAATGGTTCTATCATTGTGCTTGATGATACAGGACAGGAGAAAGTGCGCTGGAACTTTTTCCAGGCTTGGGCTAGTAAGTATGAAGCACCTGGTTTGGATGCGAAGGGAAGTGAATTTGCCGTTGTGACCCTAACTATGGTTTGTGAACTTCTGGTGCGAGCATAAGGTGATGGGAAAACAAAATTTTTGATGAAAAACGGATTTGAAATGACTAATCTGAGTATTCCTGAGCAAACAGCTATGCTGCAAACTGAGTATGAATTTACATTACCAGCAGGTTATGTGGACAAAGAAGGCACTTTACATCGGGAAGGGATAATGCGATTGGCAACTGCTGCCGATGAAATTATACCCCTGAAAGACCCTCGCGTACAATCTAACCCAGCCTACTTAATTGTCATTCTGCTATCTCGAGTTATAACTAGACTAGGTTCTGTAGAAGCGATTAATCCTAAAGTGATTGAAGGGTTATTCGCTTCTGACTTATCCTATCTACAGGATTTGTACAATCGCATTAATGGCAATGGAACGCGATCAATCCAAATTATCTGTCCTCACTGTGAAAAGGATTTTGCTGTGGAGTTGGATCTATCGGGGGAATTTTAGGCTACCCCCTAGACCAACTCCATCAGGAGGTAGCCTATCTGGCATATCACTTCCATTGGCACTATGAATCAATCATGGTAATGGAACACAGGGAAAGGAGACGGTGGGTTGAGGAAGTTGCCCAGATTAATAGGCGTTTGAATGCCCACTTGAGCCAGGGGCTGGGGGAGTAGTGCATTAGGCGTAGGTTGGGTTGAGGGACGAAACCCAACATTGGCAAGGTTTTGTTGGGTTTCCCTCCGGGAAGCTCCGCTAACACTATCGTTCAACCCAACCTACATTTTTAGGTGTGCCAGTCCAGTAGGGCGTGTTAGACGGCCAAAATTTAGACTGTGAAAGGCATTTAACAATCCATCGTAACGCACCATTTTAGCTTGATCAGGAGCTGGGCAGATAGATTTTACCTAAAGGCTAAGGCGTAGGTTGGGTTGAGGGACGAAACCCAACATTGGCAAGGTTTTGTTGGGTTTCCCTCCGGGAAGCTCCGCTAACACTATCGTTCAACCCAACCTACATTTTTAGGTGTGCCAGTCCAGTAGGGCGTGTTAGTGCTAGCGTAACTAAGCAATACTCTATATATATTGCCTTTGCGTAAGTTTTGATAATATTACTATTGGTACTTTAAGATAGATGGAAGATTATCCTTTACACCCTTCTAATAATTCAAGCAGTCTAACCTTGGGCAAACGTATACAGCGACGAGTGGTTGAACCTGCTGGGGTAATTAATACCCAGCAGCTACATTGCCATTACCAAGCTACTCAAGGAATAGCTGGACGACTTGTACAAAGGTTAGGGTTACCGGAACAGGTAAAATTCCGCTATGGCTCTGGAGTTTTGCAACCTACATCAATAATTCAACGTCTGCAGCGACAGCGCACGGAATCAGCGGAGGTTCTTAATGAGCAATTTCCAGCAACTCCTGACGCTCACTCAGCAATGGGAGAAATGGTTCAACGTTCTATACCGCCTCAATCAAGGCAGTTTCAGAATAGTAGGGAGATTCAAGGGAGAAGCACTAATAAATTAGGCAGATATCACACAAATCCCCTGCAGCCATCTATAACCCAGAAAGCAACGGTAATGACAAAGCCAGTGGAAAAAAAACCACAATCTGACACTTCTGTTGTGAAGACAAGTAGGGGAGAAACAAACCGACCATTTCGGATTAGTCGCAAAGCAACTGTTTCAGAAGTTAATGTCAGCAATCTAGGAGCTAAGGTTGAAGCTGAACCTAACTTTAAACAGAATCAGGATTTGCCTCTTAACCAAGCTACTAACCAATTATCGACAAGTACGGTTCAAACAAAAGCAGATACTTCTGTTAATCCCAATAGTTTAGTAACTGCAACCCAGCCAAAAACTAATCTACCTCTGGTTAAAGGGATTATTCAAACTAAAGCAGAAGATTTTAACCTAACTTCAATCGTACCAAAGACTGATTCTGGAAAACGGCAAGTAGATACTCATTCAAATTCTCATCCTACAGTAACTGAAACTCAACTTCAAACCAGTAGAGCTTCCCTACCTGCTTCCCCTGAGACATCTGGTAATTTTCGGATTAGTCGCAAAGCAACTGTTTCAGAAGTTAATGCCAGTAATCTAGGAGCGAGGGTTGAAGCTGAACCTAACTTTAAACAGGAGCTGGATTTGCCTCTTCCCAAAGCTACTAACCAATTATCGGCAAGTACGGTTCAAAGGAAAGCAGATACTTCTGTTAATCCCAACAGTTTAGTAACTGCAACCCAGCCAAAAACTAATCTACCTCTGGTTAAAGGGATTATTCAAACTAAAGCAAATGAGGAGCTATCCACTGATAATTTTCGGATTAGTCGCAAAGCAACTGTTTCAGAAGTTAATGCCAGCAATCTAGGAGCTAGGGTTGAAGTTGAACCTAACTTTAAACAGAATCAGGATTTGCCTCTTACCCGAGCTACTAAATTATCGACAAGTACGGTTCAAAGGAAAGCGGATACTTCTGTTAATCCCAATAGTTTAGTAACTGGGACCCAGCCAAAAACTAATCTACCTCTAGTTAAAGGGATTATTCAAACTAAACCAGAAGATTTTAACCTAACTTCAATCGTACCAAAGACTGACCTTTCTCAATCTCGGCCTTTATCCTTACAGGGACAAAAATCAAACTTACCTTTACAACGATCGCCAGAACCATCGATCGCCAGTAACCCTAGTTCTGAGTTAAACATGGTTTGGCTCAAAAGCACC
Organism: Okeania sp. SIO1H4; assembly: GCF_010672695.1. Taxonomy (NCBI): domain Bacteria; kingdom Bacillati; phylum Cyanobacteriota; class Cyanophyceae; order Oscillatoriales; family Microcoleaceae; genus Okeania; species Okeania sp. SIO1H4. Next base: position 23,944 of record NZ_JAAHGB010000025.1, on the reverse strand, counting down.
GATGCTTTACAAGCTAATGAGGGATTATCCACCAAAAATCCTTATAGTGAGAAAATTGCTCTACCTCTAGCAATAACTCCCATAAATACTCATGGTGTCCTCGCTCGTCAAACAACTAATACAGTAGATAATTCTACAGTTCAGTTGGCAATGGACGGAAATTCTACAACGCCAATGTCTGCTCCAGAAACAGCATCAGGGGCATCGGTAGATGTCGCCAAAGTTGCTGAACAAGTAAGTAGGATTCTGGGTCGTCAACTTGCAGTAGAAAGGGAACGTCGGGGGATTGGGAAATGGTAATAGGACAACAAAAATTAGCAAAATTGACAATTACTCCTTTAGAAAAGCAGGGGGAACAGTACAACAGGTTGCTGAAAAAGGCAATTTCAGTGCAATTTAATCCAGAAGCTTATTCTATCACTAAATCCGTCAACTGGGGACCACCGGAAAATTCCAGTGGACAAGGAACAAACACTCAAAGACAAGTTAATGCGCCCACTGTGGAATTTAAAGGCGGTGGCAGTCGTCAGCTCACTTTGGAATTATTTTTCGACGTGACTGAAGCAGTTAATGGGGAGGATGTGCGACAAGAAACTAATAAAATTGTAGCTCTAACTCGGATTGAGCGAGACGAAGCTCATCCGCGAGTTTGCGAAGTGGCCTGGGGTGAGGCTCCTGTAGGTTCTGATTTCCCCTTTATTGGCGTAATTACCAGTTTGACGCAAAATTTTACGCTTTTTAAAGGCAATGGAAAACCCCTGAGAGCAAATTTGAGCGTTAGTTTCTTAGAATTTCTAGCTCCGTTAGTAGACAAACGGCACACCGATCCTGAACTGACCACCCGTATTATCAAGCGTGGTGATACTTTAAGTAGTATAGCAGCCCAAGTTTACAGAAATCCTAAACTATGGCGGATTATTGCTGAAGCCAATCAGCTTGACGATCCACGCAATCTAGAAATGCAGATTGGTCGCACCTTAACTATTCCAAAACTGGGTTGATATCAAATCCGGTTGAATACTTGTTATATAGTTGGGATGGGGGGATAGGAAGATAGGGAGATAGGGAGATGGAAATATCTTTTATTTATCAATCTCCGGACTTCCCCTCCCAGGAGGGGTTAGCGGTGGGTTGATTCCTAACCAAGAAATAAGGTCTCAAGCCTCCCCTTGGCTGCGCCACGAGCTGTCGCTCTACAAGGGGATGAAAAAAAGTTGATTCAGTATTTCAAGCCTCGTACTTTAGTAGGAGGTACTGATAACTGATAACTGAAATGACTCCTTTGCGAAAAAAAACCGTACCGCATGCAAAGATATCAAATGGCTTCTATATAACCGGATTCTATATGAAGGAAATAATCTATGCCAGTTGCTAATCGCGAAAGCCCTCTTGTTCCTAATTTTGAGATTATTATCAACAGCTCACCTTTGCCTGTTGAAGCAAAATTGCACGTCCAACGCCTTACCGTTGACCATGATGTTAACTTACCTGGAATGTTTACACTGGAACTTACAGGTTCAGATAGCCAGGAAGAAGAAACTATCTGGATTGATGACGAAGAACTTTTTGCCATTGGCAATGTCGTTGAAGTTAAACTTGGCTATGCTAATGATTTAGAGACCCTGATTATTGGTGAAATTACGGGTATAGAACCAGAATTCGCCTTCGATCGCCTACCTAGTTTAACTGTGCGTGGCTATGATCGTCGCCATCGTCTCCAGCGAGGTCGCAAGACCAAAACTTTTGTCCAGCAAAAAGATAGTGATATTGCTACCCAAATTGCCCAGGATGCAGGACTCACTGCTCAAGTTGAAGATAGCCAAGTGGTGCATGATTATATTTTACAAGGGTCCCAAACGGACATTGAGTTTTTGCAAGAGAGGGCAAAGCGGATTAACTATGAGGTAGTCGTTGAAGATAAAACTCTATTTTTCCGACCTGTAGGCAATGCAGAAAGTGAAATTTTAACACTTAGCTTTGATGATGACTTGATGGAATTTTATCCCCGTCTGTCTTCTATGGGTCAAGTTAGTGAGTTAACAGTGCGAGGCTGGAATCCTAAAGAAAAGCAAGAAATTGTCGGACAGGCAAGAGTAGGGGATGAGGTTTCAACTATGGGGGGACAAAATAGCGGTGCTGCAATTGTTGAAGATGCTTTCGGTACAGCAGTTGCTAGAATCAGCGATCGCCCAGTTTTAACTCAAGCAGAAGCAGATCAATTTGCCAAAGCTCGTTTCAATAATCTCGCACTGACATTAATTACTGGTGAAGGAGTTTGTTGGGGACGTACAGATTTACGGCCAGGCAAGACGATCAAAATTGATGGGATAGGGAGACGCTTTAGCGGTCAGTATTATGTTACTGCTACTGTGAATCGTTATCAAGCACAATCTGGATATCGCACTCATTTTACAGTTCGGAGGAACTCAGTATGAGGTTATTTGACCTATTGACGGATAATGAACAAAGAGAAGCGATCGCCTCTCGTATTTATGGTGTTGTGGTTGGTGTAGTTACCAATAATGAAGACCCAGAAGGACTAGGGAGAGTCAAAGTGAAATTTCCCTGGTTGAGTGATGAAGATGAAAGTGACTGGGCGCGAATAGCTGCACCAATGGCAGGAAATGAAAGAGGTATTTATTTTTTGCCAGAAGTAGATGAGGAAGTTTTAGTAGTTTTTGAACATGGGGATGTGCGTTTTCCTTATATTATCGGGTTTTTATGGAATGGTCAGGATAAACCTCCCGCCAGTAATGAAGATGGCAACAATAATATCCGAGTCATCAAATCTCGTAGCGGTCATGTAATCCGTCTCAATGATAAAGAGGGTAAAGAAACTATTGAAATTGTTGATAAAACAGAAAAAAACAGCATTGTTTTTGATACTGCTACTAACACGATTGCTATTACCTCCGATGGAGACATAACTTTATCAGCAGCACAAGGCAATATTAAGCTAGAAGCACAGAATATTGAAATCAAATCTGCAGCAGAGACAAAAATTAAAGCTGACGCAGGAGTGGATATTCAAGCTAGCAGCACCATGAATCTTAAAGGTCAAACTATTAATCTCAATTAGTAAAGAGGGAGTAGAGTAGGGACCCCCCCTCCCAGGATGAAAAGAATTGAGAATTTATGTAGGATAATTGATTTTATTTTTTATTATTGGAGATGTCTATGGGACAACCAGCAGCAAAACAAGGCGACCAAATTATTGCAGTTGATACTCACATTGTCATAACACCGTCAGGAACACCGACTCCCTTACCTCATCCTTTTTCTGGTATTATCAACGGCAACCTCAGCAGTGATATCAATATTATGGGAATGCCAGCAGCAACTGTAGATAGCACTGCTGACAATACTCCACCTCATATTCCGACACCTCCAGGGACTGGCTTTCAAAATCCCCCGGCTAATAAAGGCACGGTCAAAATTGGTAGCCCAACGGTGAATATCAACGGTAAATCAGCAGCCAGGAATGGAGATACTGCTGAAACTTGTAACGATCCTGTAGATACACCAGTGGGTCAAGTAGTGGCAGTCAGTACAGTTTTTATTGGATGAAACGGAGGGCATGATGTCTAAACCATTTTTAGGTGTAGGTGTGGGATTTCCAGTCAGTTTAGATGCGGAGGGAGATTTCCAACTTGCTGAATATGAGGAGAGTGTACGCCAGTCAATCTTAATTATCCTTGGTACTGCCAAAGGTGAGCGAGTTATGCGCCCTGACTTTGGTTGTAGCATTTACGACTTAGTTTTTGAGCCTAACTCACCGTCCACTGCTGGCAAAGTATCCCAAGCTGTTCAGGAAGCGTTGCTGTTATTTGAACCTCGTATTGATGTCTTAGATGTGCGAGTCCAATCTCCATCAAATCAAGAGAGGGAGAAGATGCTGGTTACTATAGATTATCAAGTACGGGCAACTAATAACGTTTTTAACTTAGTTTATCCGTTTTATCTAGAAGGAGGTGGAAGTTAATGGGGAAACTAGCGCCCAAAATAGATGGACGCACCGCAGAGGATATTGCTGCTCAGGTGCAGGAACTTCTGGAACAATATACAGGAGAAAATAAACCAATTCAAGGAACTAGGGCAGCATTAGTTAATATATTTGCTCGTTTTTCCGAGATTATTATTGAAAGGCTAAATCAAGTTCCAGATAAAAATTTCTTAGCATTTTTGGATTTATTAGGAGCTTCTCGCTTACCACCCCAACCAGCACGAGTACCTCTGACATTTTTATTAGCTGCTGGAACGACGGTTGATGCAGTAGTACCAAAAAGGACGCAAGTTGCTGCACCCCCAGCAGAAGGCGAAAAAGACCCCGTAATTTTTGAAACGGAACGGGAATTAGTGGTAAGTGCAGCAAAATTAGAGTCTATTTTTGTGCGCGATCCACAACAAGACCTGTATACTGAGTCCAGTTCAATTCTTACTACTCCTGAATTACTGGGCGTTCCTATTTTTCGGGGAAATCAAGCTATTGAACACATTTTATATATTGGACATAGCAAACTTTTGGGATTTCCTAAAATTGAAAGTCTCAAGTTCAAGATTAATTTATCAAAAGCTCTTGGTGAAGGAGGGGAGATAAAATGGCAAATTTTGCAGGAAACTGAAGATGAAGCTAATTGGGAGGAAATTACACCGAGGAATGATGGGACTCAAGGTTTCACTCAAAGTGGAGAAAATCGCGAAATTGAATTTACCAATATTAATGCTGTTCCCTTAACTACAGTTAATTCAGTTACTAATCGTTGGCTACGTTGCCGTTTATTAACTCCTATTAGTCTTGCCGATGAATCTGCAACTGATATGGTATCTGCTAGTGAACTGCCAGAAATTGAGGATATTAAACTTGAGGCCAGAATTAGTTCTATTGACTTATTAATTGAAACTGCATTTGCCAATCAATTACCAGTAGATGTAACTAAAGATTTCTTTCCTTTTGGTGAAAAACCAAAGTTTGGAGATACCTTTTATTTAGCAAATAATCAAGCTTTTTCTCAACAAAATGCTGACATTACTATTCAGATAAATTTAACTAATCCAGCATCAGAAGATAATGAAGAAGAATTTGTTAAACCCACAAAAGCCTCTAAAAATCTCAAACTAAAATGGGAATTTTGGAATGGTAAACAGTGGAAAGAATTAACAACTGCTGAAGAAGAAGCTGGATTTGAAGATACCACCCGGGCTTTTACTCAAAAAGGTCATGTAAAGTTTAACTTATTTGAAAAACCTTATCCAACAACTGTTAACGGAATCAAAGATTTTTGGATTCGTGTGAGAATTATTTCTGGTAACTATGGTAGAGAAGTTCGCTACCAGAACATTGCCACATCTGCGACAGAGCCATCACTAGCACGAGAATCTATTCGAGAGTCATCACTAGCACGAGAATCACAAGGATATCGATTTATTGAGGCAACTTTTGCTCCACCTTTGATTGACTCAATTACGGTTAACTATACATTAACAAAACAAGAAAAACCAGAAATTATTTTGACCTATAATGACACAGTTTATTCAGATAACCTAATTCAACGTATTGATAACCAGAATCAAGTTTTTCCCAAACCTTTAATTCCTTTTCAGAAAACAGAAACTGATAAACCAGCTTGCTATTTTGGCTTTACTTTACCCCCTGGCCGAACAGATTTTCCCAATCGTACTATTAGCTTATTTAACAGTATGGCTGATGTGAAATATGGAGAAAAATTAGTGCCACTTTCCCCTACTAAAAGTCGAATAATTGGAGCAGCTAATTCAACAGTTACTCATAAGTTTTGGCTAACTAATAATACCTCTGAATCAGTGCAATTTGAATTGACTATTTTGGGAATGAATTGGGATACTAATGTGCAGGATTCATTAGAAGTAGAAGCTGATTCGGTACAGGAGGTAGAAGTAAGCGTAGAAATTCCAGATGAAGCTGAATTAGATAGTAGCGATCGCTGCTTTTTACAACTTAGGCAAGTTAATAATTCATCAATTATTTATAATGCAACAATTGAGACTTTTGTAGGTCAAGAATTGCCGAAGAATGAGCAAATAAAACTATCTTGGCAATACTGGAATGGCAAAAAATGGGGAAACCTGACAGTAAGAGATGAAACAGAAAACTTTACCCGTCCGGGTTTAATTGAATTTCTCCCACCATCAGATTTTGCATTAAGAAAAGACTTTAATTTATCTCCCCGTTATTGGCTGAGAGTTCAATGGTTAAGTGGTGAATACGAAGTTGAACCTAGACTAAAACGAGTCTTACTTAACACCACAATGGCAGTCCAAACATTGACTATTCAAAAAGAAATTCTTGGCTCTAGTGATGGGAATGAAAATCAAAAGTTTCAAACAACTAAGCAACCAATTTTAGCAGGTCAACAACTCGAAGTTCGGGAACGAGAAATACCTTCTATTCAAGAACAGCAAAAAATTGTTTTTGAAGAAGGAGAAGATGCTATTACTTCTATCACTGACGCAACCGGAAGACCTAAAGAAATCTGGGTACGTTGGCACCAAGTCAAAGATTTTTATCAGTCAGGAACCCGCGATCGCCATTATGTACTTGACAACCTTACCGGAAAAATTACTTTCGGCGATGGGCGTAATGGATTAATTCCTCCCCCTGGTAGAGGCAATATCCGTATGAATCGCTATCAAACAGGCGGTGGAAAAGCCGGAAACAAAGCCGTTGGGTCGATTGTCCAACTCAAAACCACAGTCCCCTATGTGGACAAAGTAATTAACCATCAAGCAGCAGCAGGAGGTGCAGAGGCAGAAACCCTCAACTCCCTCATCGAACGCGCACCGAGGGAAATTCGTCATCGTCAGCGTGCTGTCACCCTAGAAGATTACGAAGACTTGGCCAAACTGGCTTCACCAGAAGTTATTAGAGCCAAGTGCATACCACTTACAAATTTAAAAGTCAACCCCCTAGATACCGGAGAATTATTGGGAGCAGTCAGCGTGATTATTGTACCCCGCTCAACTGAAGCTAAACCCTTGCCCAGTTTAGAGTTAATTAACCGTGTCCAAGACTACCTGGAAACTCATGCTTCACCAACAGTTAATATCTCGGTAGTAGGTCCTCTCTATGTCCGTGTCAGTATTACTGTAGAAGTTGCTTTAATCTCCCTAGAAGGAGGCAGTCAGGTATCACAAGCAGTGGAACAAAAATTAGCTAGTTTTCTGCATCCTCTAACTGGTGGTTTTGAGGGGATGGGTTGGGATTTTGGTCGCGAACCCTACAAATCTGATTTTTACCGACTTCTGGAGGGGATAGCTGGAGTCGATCATATTCGTAATTTGGAGGTGGATGAAATGGAAGAACTAACAGGTGCTAAACAGACAGGTCGCTTTTTAGTGTATTCCGGCAACCATGAGATTAGTTTAACATTTGTTGAATCTTGAGGAGGAATTAATTGTTATGCCAATAGAATTATCTAATCTTGATGACCGGACTTATGATGATTTAGTGCAAGAAGCGCTGAGTATGATTCCCACCTATGCACCAGAATGGACTAATCATAATCCTTCCGATCCAGGGATTACTCTAATTGAGCTGTTTGCCTATTTAACAGAAATGCTGCTTTATCGGCAAAATCGAGTTACAGATGATAATATGCGGATGTTTTTGAAATTGCTCAACGGACCTAGTTGGGAGCAGACTAGAGATTTACAAGAAGAAGTAGGATTGGCAGTTTTAGGAGTACGCCAGCGGTATCGTGCCGTCACCTGCCAGGATTTTGAAGAATTAGCAAAAGAAGCAGATTCTAGAATAGCTCGAACTCATTGCGTACCAAAGCGCAATTTGGAATTAGACCCCCTGAATCAGTATGGAGAAAGTCCCGGACATATTAGCATGATTATTGTTCCTGGTATAGCGATCGCTCCTCAGATTTTCTTCTTTGATGGAACTTATACAGACTACACCCAGACAACACAAGTAAACAATGAAACACCCTTAGAACTCAATAGCGCTCCCGAGCATTTTCTCTATTTGGGATTAACAACAACATTTCGCTCTGTTGAGTTCCGGTTTGGAACACCAGGCACAAATTACCAACTCAAAATTGAGTATTTTAATGGCTCGGAATGGGTAGAGATGACCTTTGAACTTCACTCTCTAACAGACCAAACATCCAATTGGAATGAAAATGGTTTAATTCAGTTTAATGTTCCTGATAACTGGGAACAAATTGATATAAATGGTACAACACGATATTGGTTAAGAGTTTCAACTGAGACCAACCCTAGTCAAGTTGCACAAGTATTACGAATTCAGATTCAACATAACTTGAAACAGGTTGTCAAAGACTATCTTGAACCCAGGCGTTTATTGACTACTGCTGTTCATGTTGTTGAAGCACGCTATGTCAAAATTCGCGTTCAGTTAACTGTGTTTCTGAACCAGGATGTAGCAGAAGCAGAGGTTCAATCAAAAGCCTTCAAAACTCTAGAAGATTTTTTCGATCCGTTAAGAGGAGGAACCGAAGGAAAAGGATGGCCTTTTGGTCGTAATGTTTATATCTCAGAAATTTATGAACTACTTGATGGCGTATCTGGAGTCGATTATGTCAAAAAAACTCAGGAGGTAGAAACACAACAGGAACTTGATGAAGTTCAGTTAATTGATGAATTGGTAAGTGGTGAACCTGAACGTCTCATCCGCAATGTTAACGAAGAACTCATTGGGATACAAATTAAGTCCCATGAACTGGTTGAAGCAGAGATTGATTTAATCACAGAATCACCGATAAAATCAGAGTAATACCAATTTCATAAAATATTGCTACAGTCATGGCACAGGGAATAGGGAATAGGGAATAGGGAATAGGGAAAGAAAAACAGAATAAAAAAAGAGAAAAAAAGGTTAAATTGTTAGAATTTATGGAATTTATATTTTTTTCTTGTAGGAAGAAATCATCAACTAAGATGTAACTACCTTTTTTGAATTTGGTATAAAATTCATTCCCATCTTGAAAAATAAGGAGACAGCTAATGTCATCTAAAGCCAGGCGATCGCCAAGTAAACTTCTAGATTATCTGCCCCTCATCCATCACACCGAGCCTTTTCTCGGTCAATTCTTGCTAGCATTTGAAAAGGTATTATTGGGTATTAAGGATGATATTAAATTTCCGCCTCTGAGCCAAGATATCAAGTTTCAACCTCAAGGTTTAGAAACAACTATTGCGGATATTGCCACACTTTTCGATCCCCAAGAGACACCCAAAGAGTTTTTGTCGTGGCTAGCTAGTTGGACAGCTTTAAGCCTACGGGCAGATCTAGCACCAGGGGTACAGCGTGACTTTGTAGCCAGCATCGTGCAACGCTATCGCTTTCGAGGAACTAAAGAAAACCTGATACAACTGCTGAAAATTTTTACTAAAGGCGAACCCATTATTAAAGAACCTGTTGTTTCAGCATTTCAGGTAGGCGTATCTTCAACTGTTGGTCAAAATACCTACGTTGGTGGTGGCCCAGCTCACTTCTTCGAGATTACCATAGCTCTACCACGAGCTTCTCCCAAAGAACAAGCAAGACAAGAGGCAATAGCTCGTGCCATTATTGAATTAGAAAAGCCTGCTCATACCTATTACAAACTTAATATTGAGTTTCCCAGTATGCGAATTGGTAAATATTCAACCGTAGGGATTAATACACTACTGGGAATTGTTTCTGAGACCTAGTGCAAAAAGGCAGAAGGCAGGATAGCTTTAGTTATCTAGGATAGCTTTAGTTATCTAGGATAGCAGAAGGCAGAAGGGAAGAAAGGTTATTGTACAAGCTTTTGAACCTTTTTTAACTGGTTAGTTATTTCCGCCATCCTGCACTAGCAACTGATTTTTTATTGGAGATAAAAATTATGACTGAAATTAAACGTTTGAACTATTTTACATCCCAATTTTTAGTAGAAAACGATTTTCGGGACGAACAAGCTTACCATCGCCGAATGCGCCATCTGCATAATCGCTCCCTGCATACTTGGGGTGTGGTAACAGGACTAGAAATTAATAAATCTGGAGATAAACAAGTCTCAGTTAATAATGGGATGGCTATTGATAGCGAAGGTAAGGAAATTGTTGTTCTAGAAGAGCAACCTGCTGATATAAAAACGGTAAGCTTATCTGAATTTGCAGCAGGAAGTACAGTTTATATTACACTTGCTGTTCAAGACTTCGAGGATGAGGCAGACAGCTACACATTGGGGAGTGAAATCAAATATACTCGTACTACTGAGCGTCCTCAACTTGAAACAAGCAGTACACAGCCTGCTGATGATGGTGCAGTGGTTCTCCTAGCTGAGGTTCAATTGGATGATAGTGGTAATGTTGATGTTGATACTATTGATAATTCCGTCCGCAGGTTAGCTAGTGTTCATATTCCACCGGGAGCAGAATTCTCAGGACCTTTGAATATTCAAGATGCTTTGAGTGTTGGTGGTAATGTTGACATTGGTGGCAACCTGACAGTTTCTGGAGATTTTGCAGTAACTGGAAATGTGAATACTCCCCTGAATGTTACTAACAATGTTAGCATTGGTGGAAACTTAACTGTTTCGGGCAATCTTGAAATAACTGGAGATGTGATTGCTCGTGATACAGAACATATTGAAGGTAATGTTTCCTTGGGTAATGATGATAACGATGAAGTTAGCATTAATGGGGTGTTGCGTTCCACCCACTCCTCTGGAATATTACAAATAGATGATGCTTTAAACGTTACAGGTCCGCTGACTGTAAGTGGAGGAAATTGGAATTTAACAACTACAGAAGGCGACTTGAAAATTGGCAACAATACCCATCGCTTAAAGATTGGAGTTGCTACAAGTGGAAATGGTGCTGGCGATGTTCGTATTTGTGCTCAAGGCGGAACCCACCGACTAATGCTTGGTAGCAATACGGCTGACGTGCTAACTGTTCAGAATGGCAATGTTGGTATCGGTACATTAAATCCTAGCGCCATATTAGAGGTGGCAGGTGCTTTAAAATTAGCAAAGACTGGAACTTTGCTCTTCCATAGTACCAATGAATCTGGTCCGCCTACAGGTGATGGTTTCCGACTCAGGTACGATGCCGATTTCTTTGAAAGTCCTCTAGATGCTTTAGTGATCGAAAAAACTGATGGTAATGGCCGTAACCCTGATGGAGGTATTGCTTTTGTTAATACAGGTAACGATGGAATTGAAGAAACTGCACTTGTTATTAGAGGATCTGGCAATGTTGGTATCGGTACAAAGAACCCAAGTGCTAAATTAGTTGTTACCGGAGGTGAAACTACTTTACAGCAAGAAAGCTGGCAAACTCCAACACTCCAAAATGGCTGGGTTAATTACGGTAGTGGTTACAACAGTGCTGGCTACTTTAAAGATAGCCTAGGTATAGTTCACCTTAAAGGTCTAGTCAGAAATGGCACAGCCAACACAATTTTTACATTGCCAGTAGGATATAGACCTGCTGCTCGAGAACTTCATAGTGTTGCAACTTATAATAATACTATTGGTAGGGTTGATATTTTTTCTAATGGAAGAGTACAAAGAATTAGTGGAAGTAGCGCTTGGGTTTCTTTAGATGGAATTACTTTTAGAGCAGGTTCATCGACTCGTGGCGATGGTATTATCAGAGATGTCATAGTTGGCGATACTATAAGAGATGTCATAGTTGGCGATACTATAAGAGATGTCATACAGTAGCTTAATATCATGTCCGGTTGAATAGTTTAAATAACGAGGGAGTAAACCCACCCCTCGCCCCTCCCCCGACCGTGGAGGGGAACAGGAGGAGCAAGTTTTTTGATCACTAATTATCCGGACAGTTGTGAGATCCGATTGCCTGCCTAACTCAGTTATAGCCTCAAGTTGTCTCATAAATCATTCCTGATTGCTATATGAAAGATAAAATAGAAAAACGCATTGCTAGTCTAAAAGCTGAATTTGAATCTGGAAAAAAAACGCTGTCTGATTTGGAGACCAAACAGACCAACCTCAGAGAGACTTTATTTCGGATAAGTGGTGCAATACAGATATTAGAAGAATTGCTAGCTGAATCTCAAACACCAGAAGAAAACGACGCTCAAAATCTTGAGGAAGATGCCACAAGTCCCCTAACTAATTGATTAAGGTGAACCTTATGGGTAATCAACGAACAACTCAAATCAAAACAACAGAAGCAAACAATCAGAGAAAGGCTTCAGTGGCTACTCAACCACCGTTGTCGATTAATAGCCCAGTTCACCCTATTCTGCAACTCCAACAACAACTGGGCAATCAGGCAGTTAATCGTCTGATTCAAACAAAAATGACAGTTGGCCAGCCTGGGGACACTTATGAACAAGAAGCTGATCAGGTCGCAGCTACTGTAATGCGTACCCCAGCACCACAAGTGCAGCGTCAAACGGAAGAGGAGGAGGTTCAAACTAAACCCATTACTCCCTTGGTTCAACGTCAAATGGAAGAAGAGGAGGAAGTTCAAACCAAGGCCATTACTCCCTTGGCTCAACGTCAAATGGAAGAAGAGGAGGAGGTTCAAACCAAGGCCATTACTCCCTTGGCTCAACGTCAAATGGAAGAAGAGGAGGAGGTTCAAACTAAACCCATTACTCCCTTGGTTCAACGTCAAATGGAAGAAGAGGAGGAGGTTCAAGCCAAGCCCATTACTCCTCTGGTTCAACGTCAAATGGAAGAAGAAGAGGAGGTTCAGGCCAAGCCCATTACTCCTTTAGTTCAACGTCAAATGGAAGAAGAGGAAGAAAACGAAAAAGTCCAAATGCTCCAACGACAAACTGACGAAGAGGAGGAAAAGGTTCAAACCAAAGCTGCCCCTGGTCAAACCCCTAACGTATCTGCCAATCTAGAAGCTCGCATCCAGTCCGCTAGAGGGAGTGGTCAACCCCTGTCAGACTCAACCCGTGCCTTTATGGAACCGCGCTTTGGCTATGACTTCAGCAACGTGCGGGTGCATACAGACGACCGAGCGGCCAGTGCCGCCCGCGATCTCAACGCCCAAGCATTTACCGTCGGTCAGGATATCTTCTTTGGCAGCGGTCGCTACGCCCCTGAGTCCACCGTAGGAAAGCAGTTGTTTGCCCATGAATTAGTTCACACTCTCCAGCAACAACCTAAGTCGCCTTCTGCCTTTGTTGCAGAGCCATCTGACCCTGAGCAAGCACCAACTGCGCTAGAACCTTCCTTGCCACCCCTAAGTTCTGAGGAGGCAGGTGGTAATAAGTCTCTAGACACTAAAACTGAGCCTGAACCCAAAACAGATGGGGGTAAAAATGATGTTGCTTCTCAAGAGAGTGTAGAAACAAAAGTTGAGGACACCGAACCATCTCTCAAATCAACGGCAGAGGAATCGGAATCAGACGTTGCACTTGAGTTAGAAAAACCTTCTGCCATTGGAGAGGAAGAGGTTGCAGAGGTTAGCTCTCTTTCTCTCGAAGGAGCATCCGACCAGGCACTGAGCAAGTTTATGGAGTCCAGTCCATCCGAAATCGCAGCAACCCAACCCAACCTCGGTACTCAGCTTGACAGCAACCTGAAACAGGAGCAGCAAGCTGAGGTTGAAAATGCTCCTACCTTAGTTGCTAAGACAAGCGGCACAGTGGAGGAAGGGGTGAAAGCTCCTGAACAGATTTCGGCAGGGGGGGCAGAAATCAGTGATGGAGTAACTCAGACAGATCCGGGTGAATTGAAAGCCAGTCCTCCAGAAAATTTAGGGACACTCCCTAACAATAAAGAAAAGGAAAAACTGGTAGATCGACAAGATGACAATTCTTTCCTAGGCTGGTTTCGCAACAATATCAAGGGTTTTCTCAGCAGTATCTCTACTGATGCAGGAGTAAACACCAGTGCTGGAGAGCGCGAAAATGTGGAACTTAAGGGCGAAGCAGATCCCCAACGCATGGCTAATCAGCAGAGTGATGCGGAATCTCAGCTCAAAGCCCAACGAGACATGACGGCGAATACCTTTAAGCAGCACCCAGGACAACAGAATATTCAACCGAAGGAGGTGAATGAAGAGAAAACAGCTCAACTGAGTTCAGAAGCTTTTGTCTCTATTGAAACACCTGCTGATACTGGGGCAATGGATTATGTCAATGCGCCTTTGCCACCGGATGTCCGTAACCATGCAGATAAATTGTTGAAACCTACCCTAGATGCTAACCTGGCAGAGGCAAAAACCCAGACTCAGGATGCCGTCAAAACGCGGGATAAGGATAAAGCTGCGAAAATTAATCAGGCTAAGTTAGACGCTGTCGCCGTTAATCAGAAAGCTGACAAGGATCAACGAGATATTGTCGTAGCCAATCGCCAGGAAGTAGCCCAGCAGCAGCAAGAGGGCATTGATGATTCCTACGATCAGGTCAATGAATTTATAACTGAAGCCGATCGGGAACAGGTTGCCAACCGCAAGGAGATTGGCGATCGGGTGGAGAAGTCGGAAGGAGAAGCTGATAAGGAACTGGAAAAGGGTGAGGAGAAGGCAGAAAAAGAGAAAGAAGCGAGTGAGAAAAAAGCAGCGGATAAGAAGAAGGAACTAGAAAAGTCTCAGGAAAAGGATAGTTGGTGGGATCGAGCCGTTAGTGCGGTTAAAAGTGCGGTTAAGGCGATTACGAGTGCCATTGATGATATTTTTACAGCCCTGCGTGATGCGGTCAAAACCATTATCGAGAAAGCTAAGAATGCAGCAATAGCACTCATCAATAAGGCTCGTAACTGGGTGATTGACAAGCTGAATAAATTCCGAGATTGGGCTAAAAATCAGGTTAATAAGTACCTCAAAGACCGTTTCCCAAATCTGGCCAAGCGGATTAATGACGGCATTGATAGCGTAGTCGATACGGCGATCGAGGGAGTAAATGTGGTGGCAGATGCAGCCATAGCTGGAGTGGAAGCCGTTGCTGATGGTTTAGCTGCTGGACTGGATAAGATTCTTTCAGTCTACCAAACTGCTTTGAAGGCAGCAGTACAGATTGCTGGTGCAGTAATTACTGGCGACTTTGCTGAAGCTCTAAAAGTTGCTCTTCAGGCTGCCTGTGATATTGCTGGAATTGACTCTAAACCTATCTTTGACTTTATCGATCGCGCCGCAGGTCAAGTCATGGCCATCCTGAAAGATCCTAAGACATTCTTCAATAATGTAATGGAGGCGATCGGCGGCGGGGTTAGTAATTTTACCAAGAATATTCAACAACATCTGATTAAAGGACTGATTGGTTGGCTGACGGGGGCACTGTCAGAAGTGAATCTGTCCCTACCGGAAACTTTTGATGCCAAAGGAATTCTATCTCTGGTGATGCAGATTTTGGGATTAACCTATGAAAATATCAAGGCCAAGGTGATCAAGAAATTCCCGCCCGCTGCCCAGGTAATTGATGGAGTAGAAAAGGGAATAGAAATTGTTCAGAAACTGGTCAATGAAGGGCCAGCAGCTTTATGGGAAGAGGTCAAACAGAGTTTCTCCAATCTCAAAGAAACTGTGATATCTGGGATTCAGGATTTTGTGATTAAGACCGTTGCCAAAGAAGGTATTGCCTGGTTGTTGGGTTTGTTGACTCCTGCGGGAGCGATCGCCAAGTTGCTGAAACTGATATTTGATTTTGTCATGTTCCTGGTAGAACGTTTCCAGCAAATTAAAGATTTTGTTATGTCGGTTTACAACTCCATTACAGCCATTGCCTCTGGTAATCTTTCCCAGGCAAAACAAGCCGTTGAAGATGCCTTGAGTCGGAGCTTGCCTGTTGTGATTAGTTTGCTGGCATCCCTTGCTGGTTTAGGTGGTATTGGTAAGACGGTGAAAAATATTATCGGTAAAGTTGCGAAACCTGTCAATAAGATTGTTGATAAGTTGATTGACAGGATGGTCAAATTTGCGAAGAAGTTGTTGAAGAAGGGGAAAGCAGTTGCTAAGAAAGCTAAGAAAAAAGTTAAGGCTGGTGTGTCAGCTTTGCTTGCATGGTGGAAAATTAAGAAGAAATTTAAAGCAAGTGATGGTCAAATGCATACTGCTTATTTCACTAGAAAGGGCAAGAAAGCTGTACTAATGGTAGCTAGTGAAGCAATGACTATAGAAGAACTTATAAGTAAACGAAGGAACTCGGAGCCTAAACTGACTGCCAGTCAGAGTAAAGCACTCAGTAATGCTGAAGGTATTTCTAAAGATTTGAGAGAATATACAGAAACAACCTCAGCTCAATTAAGTACAGCTAGCAAGAGCTATCAAACCAATAGAACTAAAGATATTAAAACCGAGATAGATCAACGCCTAAAAAAACTTACTACAGAATTAGCAAATGGCGATGCTTTACCCAAGGGTTTTGTCGCCTCGAAAGTCACTTATACCATGGCTAACGGCAAAGCCAAACGAGTAGTTGCCGATCCTTTAACTAAGGTCGAGGGTAATACAAGAGGTGAAGGAACTAATACTAGTCTTAAAATTGGTGCAGATGAAGTCATTGAATATATTAATAAAACAACTTTATCTAAAAGTGGCAAAACTTCAAAGAGAGATTGGCGAAAAGTACATCTTTTGACTGAGGCTATGCATGGTCCCTTCAAAGTATGGAATGTCGCTTGGGGTACAGCACAAGTAAATTCTCAATTCTTAACTGGAGTGGAAAATTTTATCAAGGATAATAGTGATAAATATATTTACAAATTTGAAGTCTTTGTTAACTATAACTCTGGACCAGATGTTGTTGAAACTAAAGAAGATGGAACAGAATTAAGAGCTGCTGCTAGTTATTTTCCTAAAAACTTCAAGATTTCACTTCAGTATAAAGAAGCCAATAAAAATATGCCTTATAAAACACAGTTGAAAAATCATATTATTCCTGGAGCACCTATTCCTTATCGAGATGCTGCTATGATTGCTCAACAAAAGACTGTTTTGAAAGACAATAATATAAGAGGTATTAAGAACAATATTCAGCGTTATTTGAAAGCTAGAAAAGAACAAAAAGATGCACAAAAAACTGCATATACATGGGCAAGATATTTGACTACTAATATCGAGAAAAGCATAAAAAAAGAATTTTTAGATAAAACAGATATTCAAAATATCAAATCATTTTATGAGGCCGAGGCGACCAGCCTAGGATTGAAGCTAATGTCACAAGAAAAGATGAAGAAGTTGGGTATTTCCACCATAATTTCAGGAACCTAGATAAACTGAACGACTTTGCACTTTCAGCACAAAGGTTCTTGTATCACACTTACAGCCTGAAAGTCTGCGAAATAATTCTGTCGAATTACTTATGCTATCTTTCTTCTATAATATTACTCCCAGTCAGTAGCGCCTGAAGTCCATTTATCTTTTTCATCGATATGCATTATCCATTTTTTATCAGTTAACCAAATATCAAAAACACATAGAGGAAGCTCAGCTAGTTGTGTTTTCCAATTCTGAATTTCTAGACTCCCTTCATCGGGATAATAGTTGATTTGTTGCCTTACATTAATATCACTGATGATTTCATCCTTTAATTCAAGAAAATAATTGTGCACATTAAACGAATATCGAGGAATAGATAGATAAAGTGGTAATTTGACGAGAATGTCACCACTTTTTTGAGGGTTACTATAATCAAATAGGAGGTTTAAAATAAAACTTTTGGAGTAGTAGAATCTAGGACACTCAGGATTGATGATATAAACACGGAGCTTCAAAAAAGTATCTTTCTTTTCTACAGCTTCACACAAGTAAATGGCAGTCATTTTTTTCCTCTTCACTTATTAACTTAGATTTATTTATACCAATTCGCCTTCTAAAGTGTAATTTTCAAAATCTGAGTGAATCCGAAACAGCTTATCTAACTTAATAAAGCAGACTAGGAACTTAATTCAAAGTTACGTTTCTGAACGCGAACTGGTATTATTAGACATTTCCAAAAATTTAGCTATGGATAATTATCAACTCAATCATAATTTAATTTTTAATAGTGACACGCAAGTTTCCTTGACCACTCGTTTTGTCAACCTTGCCCTCACTAACCAAGAAAACACTCCCAACGAATGTCGTCTGACCCTCCAAGTCAGTCCTGCAACCTACCAACAAATCGAAACCCACTCCCTCTTTAACCTCAACCCTGAATTTCGTGGTACCTTCTCTAACGGTGATTTCTTGCCTGATCGTAATCTTAAACTGGAAATCACCCTCAAACCAGACTTACTCCCCCAACTCTCAGAATACGCCAACACCCCTGAAGCTGTTGCGACCTATCTCACTAACCTCAGCCAACAGACTTCTTTGCCTCCAACTGCTTCCCCCTCTGAAACCGAACCACAGTCACCATTGTCCTCCAATCCCCTCCTCAACACCGAAAATTGGTTCTGCCTATCTGTCAAACAAGACCAAGACTCTGGCCAAACAGGCTATACCACCTTTTGGAATTACGTCAATCCAACAATCCTTAACCATCCGGAAACCGCCAGGGAACAAATTGCCGAAGGCATCACCAACTTTGCCGAAAACTGGGCTGCTGCCAACCTTAGCGCTGCAACCGAAGATATTGCTGAGGAACTCGTCAAAGGAATCACCAACCTCTTTGAAGGATTTGAAACCTGGCTCGATAACGCTTTTTCTGAGGATGATAATAACGAGACTGACGATTTGGCCCGTGAAGAATCCATCCTGACAACCATCATTGCCTACTTCACGAAAGACGATTGGACCTTCACCAAACTCCAAGGACAATCCGTTTTACAAATGGCCTACCAGGGCAAAAACGGTCTCTGGAACTGTTATGCTCAAGCTAGAGAAACTGAAGAACAATTTGTTTTTTATTCGATCTACCCTGAATTGGTCTCTGAAGAAAAACGATTGGCCATGGCAGAACTACTCACCCGTATCAACTATGGTTTAATCATCGGCAATTTCGAGATGGACTTTAACGATGGTGAAATTCGCTACAAAACCAGCATTGCTGTTGAAGGCAACATCCTGACATATAAAGTCATCAAACGGTTGGTGTATGCTAACGTTGCGATTATGGATTACTACTTACCGGGTATCCGGGCAGTGATGGATGAGAATATCTTACCAGAAGAAGCGATCGCCATCATCGAAAGCGACCGCAGGATCTTGTAGTGCGATACATCCAAACTGATAAATTCTCTGAACTACACATATTAAAATACCACAAATGTTCAATGACCTGCTCTCAGCATTACAAAAGCTAGATAAATTACTAGAGCAAGCAGTAATAAAAGCACAAACTTTCTACGGTTCAGAAGCTGCTAATGACCCTTATCGAGGTCTTCGTATCGATCCAGATGAGGTCAACAGACTCCTAGATCGTCAACCCGGGATACCTTTGTTTGCAGTAGATACTGAATCTGTTCAAACTAAAATTATACCATTAAACTGGCTAAAACAAACTTTCGATTTGTCTGAATTTGATTTGGACTTGATGCTAATTGCTCTAGCTCCAGAAATTGATTTGCGTTACGAGCGTCTCTATGCCTATCTTCAGGATGATGTTACTCGCAAGCGACCTAGTGTTGATTTAGCCCTAAATTTACTCTGTCCTTCTGCTGAAGCAAAACTGCTGCAACGAGTCCATTTTGCTCCTGATGCACCCTTAATCAAACATGGCTTACTTCACTTAATTCCTGACCCCCATCAGGTTAAGCCACCAATATTATCCTATTATCTGAAGCTAGACGATCAGGTTATCCATTTTCTCTTAAAACAAAAGGGACTTGAACCACGTTTAGAATCATGGTGTCAATTATTAGCTCATCCTGCTGTTGAGGAAAAATTCCCCATTCGGGATGAAATCAAGCGGATACTTCCTAAACTAATCACCCAAGCTCAAAATACACACCAACTTTTACTTATCTATTTCTCTGGTTTGCATCCTGCTGAGAAACGCCGTGGGGCGATCGCTCTTGCAGCTCAACTTAACAGGCAGTTATTAATTGCCGACTTACCTCAAGCTTTAGCAATTAAGGAAGACTTTGACCAATTGCTCAAATTATTGTTCCGTGAAGCTTGTTTTCACAATGCTATCCTCTATCTGGAAAGTTTAGATGCACTACAGACGAAAGAGCAGCATCTGTTATATAAAAGCTTACTTGATAGACTAGCTGAGGTGAAAGATGTGGTAATCTTATCGGGAGTACAGTCGTGGGTAGCAACTTTCGATATGAAGGGTGTGATTACTGTGCCTTTTCCTCTGCCTGATTTTTCCCAACGGCGTATACACTGGCAAGCAAATTTGGAATCCAAAGGAATTGTACTTAGCGATCGCCAACTAGATACCCTTGCTAATCGTTTTCGTTTGAATTCAGAACAAATAGCTGGTGCAGTTAAAAATGCCTCTAATCAAGCTTTGTGGGTTGCTGCTTCAGAATTTGAGGAATTGCCATTAAACAATACAATTCAACCTAGTCTAAACGATCTATTAGTAGCAGCTCGCGAGCAATCTGGTAATAATTTAACTGAATTAGCTCGCAAAGTTAACTCTAAGTATAATTGGCAAGACATTATCTTACCAACGGATCAACTTGCTCAACTCAAAGAAATTTGCAATCAAGCAAAGTATCGTCATATCGTTTATGATAAGTGGGGTTTTCACCGCAAGCTGTCTATTGGTAAAGGTTTAAATGTATTATTTTCTGGTCCACCGGGTACAGGCAAAACAATGGCTGCGGAAGTTATCGCCAATGAACTACAGCTTGAACTATACAAAATTGATTTATCCCAGGTTGTCAGTAAATACATTGGGGAGACAGAGAAAAATCTGAACCGCATTTTTCTAGCTGCGGAAACAGCTAACGCCATCCTGCTGTTTGACGAAGCAGATGCTTTGTTTGGCAAGCGTTCTGAAGTTAGAGATTCCCATGACCGCTACGCCAATATTGAAATTGGCTATCTATTGCAGAAAATGGAAGAATATGAAGGTATATCAATTCTGACGACAAATCTGCGTCAAAATTTGGATGAAGCATTCGTGCGTAGGTTAGCGTTTACGGTTCACTTTCCCTCACCAGATGAAGCAAGTCGTCGGCAGATTTGGGAAGGAATTTGGACTGAGGAAATCCCCTTGTCACCAGATATAGATTTTGATTTTTTGGCAAGGCAGTTTAAATTGAGTGGTGGGAATATTAAAAATATTGCCTTAGCTGCTGCGTTCCTCGCTGCTGAAGCTGACAGTGCAGTAATGATGGAACATCTTTTACAAGGAATTAGGCGTGAGTATCAGAAAATGGGTAAGGTATGGGATAATGTCCTCACAGGGTGATAAGCGTTAAATTACAATAAACAACTATCATAGAAGTCAAAAGTCATAATTCAAAAGTCAGAAGTCAGGAGGTTCAGTTAGAGAATAGGGAAAAAGGTTGAAATTTGCTCCCATCTCCTCTACTCCCTATCTTGAATAATTATATCGGGACTTACGCACTGACAATAGATATAGGGTTTTGTGCGTTACACTACCGCTTTTTCCTATAGTCATGCTCTGCAAACATGTCGTGGAGCGTTAACGGAGTTATGCGACAGCAAAGCACACCCTACTGGGCCTATATCGGAACTTACGCGCTGACAATAGATATAGGGTTTTGCTCAGTTAAGATACCGCTAACACACCCTACCAATAGCGTTTATGGATAAGTCTTGATATAATTTTGAATTTATAGCAAATTATTTTTGTATATATCTATAATACCATTTGAATAAATATTTTGATACAAATATTATTACCTCTAGCCAACTCCTATTCCTTACTTCCTATTTTAATTAAAAATGAAAAAACAAGATAAAACCTTACCCTTAACCTTACTAGGGGCAACCGTATTAATGATTATTGGTAGTGTCGCTGGCTACATTATAGTAGCTTCCAAAGAAACAGCAGATAATTTGCCAGTAGGTGCTGAAGTTGTGCCCAAAGATGTAATGATGACTATTTCTGTCTCTAGTAACCCCAGTCAATGGGAAAGACTGCAACAGTTTGGCACACCAGAATCTCAAACTGCTTTTAAAAATCTATTGGGGCAACTGCGCGATCGCTTTCTCACGACTTATGGTTATAACTATCAACGAGATATTCAACCTTGGGTAGGAGAGGAAATAATGATTGCTTTATTGCGCAAGCAAACTCTAGAACCAGCTAACTCTACTGCTCCCGACTCTCCTCCTCCACCTCCAGCTCAACAAGCAACTGTGGTGGTCTTGCCGATCGCCGATCCAGTTAAGGCCAAACAAGTTTTAGACCGACCACGCTCTCTTCAAAAAGGTCAATTAGTTAAACGTACTTATAGAGGTATTGAAATCACAGAAACGGAAGGAGTGCCCAAGCAAGATATTTCTGCTGCAGCATTGGGGAATCAGTATTTAGTAATTACTGACTCCCAGACTTCAATAAATCAGGCGATCGATATTTATAAAGGAGACGAGTCTCTGGCAAAAGTTCCTGGTTATACAGAAGCGATCAAGAAACTGGAAACTCCTTCACCCTTTGGTTTGGTATATGTGAATATTCCTGTTGCTGCTGCTTATAGTTCTAGTAAATCTATTACTCCTGTTTCTGAGGAAAATCTCAAACAACTTGAGGATAACCAAGGAGTGGCAGCTAGCATCAATTTAGTTCCTGAAGGTATAAATTTAAAAGCTATTTCTTGGCTAAAACCTAATAGTCAGAAAAAGTTTACCGTAGAAAACAAAGCTATGGAAATGTTAAATCGAATTCCGGGAAATGCTTTGATGATGATATCTGGCAGTAATTTACAGAAAATGTGGTCTGATTATGTCAAAAATGCAGCAGCTAACCCAGTAGCTCCGATTAACCCAGAAACATTGCGTCAAGCTGTTAAGAATACAACTGGTATGAATTTAGAAGAAGATTTTCTCAACTGGATGGCAGGAGAATATTCTTTGTCTTTGCTGCCTATCCCTAAAAGTAAGGATGAGTTAAATAAATTTGCTGCGGGGTTTGTCTTTATGATCAAAACAAGCGATCGCCGTGCTGCGGAGGAGTCACTGAAAAAGTTGGATGAGGCCATGAAAAACCAAGAATTTGAGGTAGGTGAAGCTGTTGCCAGTGGAGAAGCTGTTGTTAAGTGGACTTCACCATTTGGTGGTTTTACCGTAATTCGTGGTTGGTTGAATGGGAATGTGGCATTTTTTACATTAGGAGGTTCTGTAGAGAATCAAATTTTACCCGCGCCAACAACTTCTATGGCTGAAAGTGCGGTATTACAAAAAAGTTTACCACCAGAGTCAGAATCTTTTAACGGTAATTTTTTCCTTGATATTAGTAAAAGTTTCAATCCTCAAAATCTTTCTATTCCGCAACTACCTCCAAATCAAAAAGTTTGGATAGATGGTATGGAATCTATTGGAGTGACGTCTATTGTAAGTAATAATCGTACAACTAATTATGATATTTTTGTCAAATTGAAAAAACAGGAGTTTTAGAAGTCAAGAGTCAAAAGTAATCTGTGACATAGAATCTTGCTACAGGCGTAGGTTGGGTTGAAGAATGAAACCCAACATACAGCAGATTCCAGCTATAGTTTAGCCTTTTTCCCATTGCTAGAGAACTTAGTTTTATGTCGGTTTAAATATTGCAACTGAGAGAGTTTAGCTTCTAACTTTCTATAAGATTTAGCACCAGGAAATACCTCACCAGTTGAGAGTGTCGCTAGTGATTTTATATCATGTCCGGTTAAACAGTGATAAATAAATAACTACGGAGGAGTCAGGATTCAGGAGTCAGGAGTCAGGAGGAAAGAGGTAATAAAGAAGAACAACAGGAGAAGAAGGAGAAAGTTTTTTTATAACTAATTATATCAAATCCGGTAGCATCGGTATAAAAAAATTAAACCTGATAAATTAAGGGATGAATAGTAAGAGTTGGGCGATCGCCATGCCGAGATTGTTAAAGCTAGAACCACACAAAAGTATCGAAGAGTTGGAAAAACTCTACCGACAA